>WFMN01000001.1 GCA_015489095.1 Mariprofundaceae bacterium
GTCTCTCCTCCCCGCCCCAGTCTAGCACATCTGCCATCGCTAGCCACTCCCGTATTATATGATCATTGAACCACAAAGACACGAAGGCACAAAGAACAACCGTCATGCCGGACTTGATCCGGCATCCACACCTGCTTGGCACGGCACAAGGCCAATGGATCCCGGCTCGGAGGCCGGGATGACGGGCAGCATCCATTTTCTCCGTGTCTCTGTGACTCCGTGGTTGATCATTGAACCACAAAGACACGAAGACACAAAGAACAACCGTCATGCCGAACTTGATCCGGCATCCACACCTGCTTGGCACGGCACAAGGCCAATGGATCCCGGCCTGCGCCGGGATGACGGGCACCATTCCTTCTCTCCGCGCCTCCGCGCCTCCGCGGTGAAAAAACCATCACACCGGCACCGGTAAAAAACGAACCCACCCAACCACTCACGACGCCCCACCGCCAGCCAAGTCACCAATCGCCCGATGCGCCGCCTTCAGCCACTCCACGGCATCGATGATCTGCGGCCACGCCTCCGCTTCCGCCCACTGCTCGATCTGCCGACACCGTTCACCGATCGCCGTGGCGCCGATGTTGCCGGAGGCGCCTTTCAGCTCGTGGGCGTGCGCCTTCATCGCCGAACTATCGCGATTCTCCAGCGCCACCGCCATCTTGTCGCGCACCACATCGCGCATGGAGTCGTAAAACAGTTGCAGCAGCTCCCGCACGATTGCATCGTCATCGCCAACCAGCTCGCGCACATAGGCGAGGTCAATATAGCCATCCTCCTCCGCCGTGTCGGTATCACTCCCCTCTTCCGCCATCGCGACCGGCGACGCCTCATCGTGCCAGCGCGCCAACACCTCCTGCAACCGGTCGCGGGAGATCGGCTTACTCAAATAGTCATCCATCCCCGCCTCAAGGCAGCGATCACGATCCCCGGTCATGGCGTTGGCGGTCATGGCGATGATGATGCGGTGCGGCTCTCCCTGCTCCGCTTCGCGCTTGCGGATGGCGCGGGTGGCCTCGAAGCCATCCATCACCGGCATCTGGCAATCCATCAGAATGATCGAATAGGGGGTGCACTCCGACGCCTGCAGCGCCTCGCAGCCGTCGTTCACCGTGTGGCAGGTGTACCCCAGTTTATGCAGATGCATCTGCGCCACCCGCTGATTGACCGGGTTATCCTCCACCAGCAGCACCAACCTTCCCGCCGCCGCCGCCTCGGCGACAGAGAGGGGGGCGTGTTGTTCCGCGTCATCCTCGACATCGACCGCCAACGGCTGCTCCCGCGCCGCCTGCATACCCAACACCGAGACAATCGCATCCAGCAGTTGCGACATCCTGACCGGCTTGGTCAGCAGGCGGTCGAAGCCGTGCTCCTTGGCCTGATGTTTCAGCCCCATGCTGCCGTGGGCGGTACAGAGCACCATCGGCAGCTCCCTGTCCAAGGCCCGCACGCGATCGGCCAGTTCGAAGCCATCCATCTGCGGCATCCTAAGATCCACCAGCAGCAGATTCGGCCTCGTCCCCTGCGCCAAACACGATTCGATATGCGCCAATGCCGCTTCTCCGCTTTCGAACGCCTCCACCGTCATGTTCCATGAGCGGATGTAGCGTGACAGCACATCGCGGGCCACGCCATCGTCATCGACCAGTAGCAGACGCACATCTTCCAGTTTGCGCAGGGTATCTTCCGACACCTTCACATCGGCGGGTGCCTCGCCCACCGGCAGATCCAGCGTGAAGGAGAAGGTGGAGCCCTCCCCTTCCTTGCTTTGTAGGGTAATCTCGCCCCCCATCAACTGCACCAAGCGGCGGCAGATGGCCAATCCCAGGCCGGTTCCGCCAAACTTACGGGTGGTGCTGCCATCCGCCTGCACAAAGGGCTGAAACAGCTTCGCCTGCGCCTCTTCGGAGAGGCCGATCCCGGTATCCTCGACACTGAAACGGACACGCGCCCCTCGATCGCTGAACTCCAGCAGCTCGGCGCGTGCCACCACATGCCCTTCGCTGGTAAACTTCATCGCATTGTCGATAAGGTTGAGCATGATCTGTCGCAGTCGGGTAGGATCACCCTTGAGCGTGGGGGGAATCGCGGGATCGATAAACGGCAACAGCGCCACCGGCTTATTGCCCACCTTGTGCGACACCACCACCGCCGACCCTTCAACCACCGAGCGCAGATCGAAATCGACCTCCTCGATATCCATCCTGCCCGCCTCAATCTTGGAGAAATCGAGGATATCGTTGATGATGGTCAACAGCGCCTCCGAGGAGGCGCGGATGGTGGAGGCAAACTCCACCTGCTCCTCGGTGAGCTGCGTATCCATCAACAGATCGCTCATACCGATCACGCCGTTGAGCGGGGTGCGCAGCTCATGGCTGACGGTGCTCAAAAACATCGACTTGCTCTCCACCGCCTTCCGCGCCTCCTCCGCGGCCTTGGCCATCGCCTCCGCCGCCGCCTTTTGGGCGCGGATATCATGGAAAAAGAGGCTGTAGTGGGTCTGCTCTCCCCGCTTGAGCATGTTCATCGACATCTCCACCGGGATCGTGCCGCCGTCGGCGCACGGTACCTCGATCTCGATATTGCGGCTAAGAATCTTCCCGCTTGAAACCAGCTTGGTGTCGATCAGACAATCGATATTGCCGCCGTTCTCCATCTCCTCTCGGGTATAGCCGAACATCGCGCTCGCCGCCGGGTTCCACTGCAGGATGTTGCCCTCGGCATCGGCAATCACAATGGCATCGACCGCCGATTCCATCACCTGCCGGGTACACTGTTCGCTCTCCATGCGCGCCTGCTCCGCCTTTTTTCGGGCGGTAATATCGGTGCGGATGGCGATGTAGCGCTGGATCACCCCCTCCTCGTTGGCAACCGGGATGACCGTGCTCTCCACCCAATAAAGCGCCCCATCTTTCCGTCGATTACAGACCTCACCCTTCCACACCTTGCCGGCGGCGATGGTCGCCCACAGATCGGCATAAAAGCTGTCTGGATGCACGCCCGATTTCAGGATGCGGTGGTTTTGGCCGATCAGCTCCGCGCGCGTGTATCCGCTTATTTGGCAGAACTTGTCGTTGACCTCAATGATGGTGCCGGCACGATCGGTCACCGCCAAGATGCTGTGCTGATCGATCGCCATTCGCTGGTATTTCAGTTCGTCGTTCGCCGTCGCCAGCTCGCGCTGGTTGCGGTCGATGCGGCGGATTCCCCACGCGATCACCAGCAAAAAGAGGATGCCGAACAGCGCCATCACGATCTGTTTGCGGTTGCTTGCGGCGACACGGTCGCGATGGATCGCCAGCTCGCGCGCGATGACCCGATCCATCTGATCCTCAATCCCGATGTCCAAAATGCGCTGCCGCAGCCGCTGCTGTTGATCGCTCCGCGACAGGATCGCATCGGTCATGCCGAGAAACGGCTGAAGCTTGCTGTCCACCTCGGATCCGCGATTGAAGTAATTGAATTCATCCCGGATACGCAACACGCTCGCACGCAGCGCCGGTGAGGGGAAAACGCTGTAGGCACGCAAATGCGCACGGAGGTTTGCCGCGTTCATCACATAATGTTCGGGAAGCAGGGGCGTGATCTTCTGCTCTTGCTGGCGCAACACCGTGAAGGTGTGGGAGAGTTGGCGATCCTGCTCGGCAAAGCGGGCGAGCAGCCGCAGTTTATGGCGCAGCAGCTTCAACAGATCCGCCACACCTTCGGGCACGGCGGCATCGTCATCCTCGCCCTCATGCCTCTCCAATGCCGTCAGCCGAGCCATATCCTGCCGCAGTAGCGACTGCAACGCCTCCAGCCGCCGATAGCTGCCGGAAGCGTCCTGCGCCAACAGCAGCATCTCCATCGTCAAGCGGGTGTCGTGGTGGCGCATCGCGGCCATCAACGACTGCTCGCTCTCGAACTCACGCATCACGCGGCCGTTGTCTCCGGCGGCGATGGCGGCATAGGTCAACCACACCATTCCCAGAACAACCAGTGTGTATCCGAGCAGGGTAAAGCGTTGCTGTGCTGATCGATGCTTCATTGGATCTTCTCCCAGATGCCATCCACGCGCGCGATGGTGGCCGCGTCCATGGTGATCGGCCGCCCCCACTCGCGCGTGGTTTCGCCCGTCCATTTGTTGGTGGCGTCGATCCCCACCTTGGAGCCGAGACCGGAGACCGGCGAGGCGAAATCGAGGTAGTCGATCGGGGTCTGTTCCGCCATGGTGAAATCGCGCGCCGGATCGACCCTAGTGGAGATCGCCCAGATTACCTCGTTCCAATCACGGCAGTCGATGTCGTCGTCCACCACGATGATGAACTTGGTGTACATAAACTGCCGCAGGTAGGACCATACACCGA
>WFMN01000002.1 GCA_015489095.1 Mariprofundaceae bacterium
CGGATATGAGGGGCATCCTGCGGTGGTCTGCGCCATGCGCCTGCTGCCGCTGCTGTTTGTGCGACCGGGCGAGCTGCGGCACATGGAGTGGCGCGAGGTGGATCTCGACGCGGCGCGGTGGACGATCCCTGCGGCGCGGCTCAAAATCCGAGGGCGTGGCGATCACATCGTGCCGCTATCGCGGCAGGCGGTGGAGATCCTGCGCGCGCAGCATGAGTTGAGCGGCCATCGTGATCTGGTGATGCCCGGGCTACGGTCGGGCAAACCGCTGTCGGACGCAACATACAACGCCACGCTGCGCACCATCGGCTACGATGGTACAACCCAGACCGCGCATGGATTCCGCGCGATGGCGCGGTCGCTGCTGGCCGAGCACGGCTGGCCGACCGAAGCGATCGAGCGCCAGCTAGCGCATGCGGGCAAGGATATGGTCGCCCGCGCCTACGCCCGGGCGCAGCATCTGGATCTGCGCACGGGGATGATGCAGGCGTGGGCGGACTATTTGGATCTGCTGCGCGCCGACGATTTGCCGGCGGCGGCGGAGCGGTTGATGTTTGAATGGCGCCAGGAGATCAGGGCGCTGGGTGGTGGCGCGGTTAGCGCTTGAGTAGGGCGGAGACGATGCTGCCGAGGCCGCCGGCGGGCGGATGACCCACGGCTGCGGTGAGGCGGTTGCGGTGCTCGTGTTTGAGCACGCCGAAATACGCCCAAAGCAGGGTTACCAATGGTCCGATCACGGCGAGGATAAATTGCCAGCCGTCCATCACGGTGGAGACCATGCCCTCGTCGGCGGTGACGATGGCGTAACTCCACAGCGCAATCACAGTGACCGTTACCCACGCGACCACCAGAAACGACCCCTTGGCGATGTAGGGGGCGGGTCGTGTGCGGCGTCTTTGTGTCTGCCTCAAGCATCGCGCGGACTGTGCTGTTTTCCTGCCGGATTTGCGCGATCTCTACATCAAACCGCTTTTGCTCGATCGCCGCGCGTTGCTCCGGCGGCAGTGCCTCAACCGCGCGCTTGATGTCGTGGCCGGTGGCGTCGGTCGGCAGCTTGGCGTCGTCCGGCAGCAGCGCGTTGACCGCATCGACGATCAGCCCGCCGCCCGGCACCGCATTGCGCACCACCGCGCCCCCCACTGATTTGATAATACCCCAAATATCCATCACTCATCCTCCTGCTGATCGTCCAGCATGATCCACTCCGCCCACGCCGCCCACGCCTCGATGAGCAGCAGTGCAACCAGCACCGCGATGATCAGATTTACCGCCATCAAAAAATCTGCGCCCACGGCACTACAAAATAGAGCGCAACAGCCTCGCCGAGCAACATGCCGCCGATGATCGCGCCGCCGATACCATCAAAGATCACCTCGCCCTGCATCACACCCACTCGCCCGTTGTCACCTGCCGCGCCAGCCGCTCCGCCCGCGCGCCGACTTGCCGCGCCCAGCGCGAGTCCAGCATCTCACTGGCGGCAGCCGACCACATCCCTCCACGCAGCGCCAACAGCATGCGGCGGAAACGACCAACCCCGGCAACGCCGAGGTTGAAGGCCATGTTGATCATCGCCGCGCGGCGAATCTCATCCAGATCGGTGCCCATCCACGGCTGCGCATCGAGCAGCGCGCGCTCGGTTGTTGCAATATCCCGATCGAGCAGCATCAGCGCGTGATCGCGTGTAATACCGCGCGTCTCGATCCGCTCCACGGCTGCATCGTGCGACAGCGGCGCGCCGCAGATGGCGGTGATCTCATCGACGGTAAACGGATTGGTATCAATGCAGCGGCCAACACCGATCGTGATCTTGCCCTCGGTATCGAGATAGGGGCGCAGGCGCAAGCCTTCGTCGCGCAGCAGTTGATCGCGCAGGCAGGTGATCACTTGATCAGCCCGCTGCGCATGATCCAGTCGCTTGCGATCATCAGCGCGATGCCGCCGCCGAGCCAGCGAGCGACCACCAGCCGCACACTGTTGACCGACTTCCACAGCGCATCGAACTTCTCTTCTTCAGTGCGCATGTGCTCACGCAAAAACTGATCCAGCCGGTCGTACTTTTCCTCCAGCCGCTCGCTGGACTTGGAGAGCGCAGAGACGGTGGCGCACAGCTCGCCAACCTCGCGCTCGTTGCTCACATGCGGACAATCGCTGGGTAAGTGTCGGTTACTCATTGCAATAATTCCTTTTTGATTTCGGTGATTTTCAGCTCCAGATCGTCGAGCCGGTAGCGGCTGGCGATAAATCGGGCAAACAGGTCGGCATCGGCAACGGGGGTGACGCTGTAGCGCAACTGGATGCGATACGCCTCGATCTCGTAGCGGTAGATCCAGCGTTGGCTCCAGCGGCGCACAAACCCCGGCATCCAGCGCAGGTTGAGCCCGCGCCGAAGCGGGTAGCGCAGCGGATGATCGCGCCACTGCTGATAGTGCCCGAGCCGCTCGTGGGCAATCAGCCCGCGATCGGCGGCATAGCGGCTATCGATTAGCGCCGCTCGGCGGAGGATCGACATCACCCCGGCAAACGGAGCGAGCGAGCCAGCCGGCACGATCACTGTAGGGCAGATGCGAGGGAGGATGCTCACAGCCCCAGCTTGGCCAGTTCGACTTGCCCCCATAGGCGGCAGTCCTCGACATAGAGATTGTAGGTATCTGTCGCTAGTGATGGCGCCAATCGCAGCAGCTTGATCTCGTCGCTCATGCTGTACCGCTCGGCGATTTTTTGCCGCACCCGCTCGCGGATCAGCGCTACATGGGGCGACTTATCTTTGATCTCCGCGATCTGTGCCGTGGTCAGCGTGATGCCAGTCTGCACCGAGGCTGCGATCTGCTTGGGTTGTGCCGGCAACTTGGCGGCAGCGGGCAGGCTCACATAGGTGAGGCCGTCGGCGAGCGTGGCCAGCTCCGTGCCGATGTGCTGCCCCTGTTTATCCAGCGGCAATTGCAGGGTAACGGTGATGGATGGATCGATATATTTTTTGTAAGCAACGATTTGCATGGTATAACTCCTTGTTGATATAGCGTAATAGGTGGCGGATCGAACTGGTGTGGCGGGCGTGGCCGAGGATGGAAATCACGCTCTCGATATTCTCGCGCGCGATCGCCGCGCGGTAGTTGTACATCGAGCGCTTGCGGATGTAGCGGCGGCTCGCCCAGGTGCGGTAGCCGACAAAGTTCACCCCGCACCGCACCGGCGCGATGGTGGTGTGCGAAAACTCAAGGTGCAGGCGTTGGCGGATAAACGCCTCGATGCGGTTGCGCGCATCAATGCACTGCTCGCGCGTGAGCCCAAACAGCACGGCATCATCAACATAGCGGCAGTAGCGGCGCACCTTGAGCTCGCGCTTGATGTAGTGATCCAGCGGATTGAGATAGATCAGCGCGTAGAGCTGCGACAATAGATTGCCGATCGGAATCCCCAATGGCTCGCCATGGTCGGCAAACTGCATCATCACATCCACCATGCGCCGATCCTTGATTTTGCGCTCGATCAACCGGCGCAAGACCGCCCGATCGATGCGGTAGAAAAACTTGCGTATATCGATCTTGAGCGTGTAGCTATCGCGCGGAACCGATCGCAGCGCCGCTTGCGCATAGTCCGCCGCCTTGTGTGTGCCCATACCGCGGCGACACGCGTAGGATTGATCGATAAAGGTGCGATCAAAGATCGGATTGACTGCTGCGTAGATCGCGTGCTGCACAACAAGATCGCGAAACGCCGGCGCATAGATCATGCGCGGCTTCGGCTCGCGCACCTCAAAATTATAGTAGGGCATCGGGCGATAGCTGCCATCGTGCAACTCGCGATAGAGTGCGTCCAGATTGCTCGCCAGCCGCCGCTCAAAATTAAAGCAGGCGCGCTTGCCGCTTTTGTGTCTCGCCGCCGCGTGGAATGCCGCCAGCAGCGCATCGCGGGTGAACGCCCGCCGGTACAGATTACCCACCCGCTTCAAAGTGCCACCGCCTGAGCTTCGATCGCCCTACCGCAAAGGCGGTGGCTGCTGATTTCGCCGCGACCCGAGGCCACGCGCCGGAAACCGTCTCCCTTAATTCCACTTCGGCATTGCTGCCCGTGAGGTGAAATTGAGTCCGCGCGGAACCCGACCGAATTGTTCGAGTTGCCTCGCACATTGTTGAGATTCAACGCCCACACGCCCGCGTTGGAGCCATTGTTCCAGTTGCCGCTCGCGATCGGGCACATATCAAGACGATTCCCGATTGGTTGGATGGCTGACAGCAATCCAGCCGCCAATCATCCTGCCCAATTCATCCACCATCCGGGAGAGCGCGAGATAGCGATGCTCGCCCGTCTCCTCCGGATGGTCTGCTTGCTGACCAATCCGATAGCCGAAATACCCGAGGCTGTGTGCCAATCGGATCAGCATGCGCAGTTGCTCGTGTCGGATGTCGAGGTTGGTCAGCGTGGTTTTTTTGTGGTAGCGCTTCTGCGCCTCCACGATAAATCCATAGGTCTCATAGGCCGCGCGACGAATCTCCAGCGCCAAACCATATTTTTCGTGCTTCGGAAAATGGTTCAGATAGAGGTTCATTTGGCGCGCAAACTCGGTGAATTTGCGATCCAACTTTGCTTCGTCGTGCATGCCCATCAGATGGCCGTATCGCTACCGCTCACGGCCTCAGAGATACAAGGCCGCGCGGAACCCGACCGAAGCGGCCGAGTCGCCCCGCACACCGCCGAGATTCAACGCCCACACGCCCGCGTAGGAGCCAGCGTCCCAGCCGCCGCCCGCGATCGGGCACATTTCGTTGGGTTTGTAGTCCCACAGATAATCGTTGCCATACAGATTTGCACCGCCGGTAACCAGCGGCACCCCTGCGCCGGTGCCTGCCCACGCATTGCCGCTGGTGGCCTCGGACAGCGTCTGCGCCGACGCGCTGCCCAGCGGCACCGCGCGGTTGGCGCCGGTTGCCCACAGTGCGCCATAGGTGGCACCCAGCGATGTGTAGAGCGCCGCGATGCCTGCCGCACCCCAGATGTCCGTCGCCAGCGTGTTGCCGCTAGTGAGGTCGCGCATGCGCGCGGCGGTGTTGAGGATGTAGTAGTTGGTGGCATCGGATGTGATGCCGGGGCAAATCTCCCACATGCAGCCATTGAGGTCGGCCACGCCGCAGTTTTGGCCGTTGTGCGTGGTGCGCGCAAATAGATTAGCGGAGCCTGTCTTTGCGGCGTTGGAGTAGCCATCGGAGATGTACGCGATGGAGGCATCGTCATTGTCGCCCAGCGCGTTGTTGTTGCAGCCCTTGGGATAATTCGTGATGCCTGCTGCATCGTACCACGCGCACCATGTCGCCGCCGTTGCCGCTTGCCCGTGAGCCAGCGAGAGCATTGAGAGTGCTTTGTGGATAAACAGGCTGTTGCAGAAAAAGTTTGCGCCGCGTGTTTTTGCGGCGTCGATCGCGCCGCCATAGATGTTGGCCGGCGCGCCGTTGAGTCCCGAAAACGGGTTGTGCGCGGCGTTGCTCGATAGCGGATTGCCGTTTTTGATGCTCGATGCGATGCCGCCGTTGTTTGAGCAGATATATTTATCCACAAACATGCCCGGCTGAATCGCGCCGCCGTCATAAAATGCGCGGTGCAGCGCATAGCCTGCCGCGTTGGCAGCGGCAACATCGGCATAGGCCGAAAACGGCTGCACATCAACAATATTGAGCGCCAGACCGTTGGTGCCGGTGCCGATCTTGTAGTAAAAAGCCGGAATCCAGATCATGATCGAGCCATCGGAATAGGCGTAGTTGCCATAGTTGTCGCTCGCCGGATCGCGCGTGCCTGCCAGCTCGGCCATACCCGCCGGCAATGGCCCGGGGCAAATGCCCACGCCGAACCCCTGCTGCCCGGCAAGGCCGATGTTGTTCACCGCCCCCGCGCCTGCGCCCGTGCCGATGGTGATGCCGGTCGGAAAATGGACGGGTTGGCCGTCTTTGCCGGTGATTTGTCGGATGTTGAGATTGCTCATGTTGTACTCCTATGTGATTAGATGATCGACCAGTTGGCGTTGTCGGCCACGGTAACGGTTACGCCCTCGGCGATGGTGAGTGGACCGGCAGACATTGCGTTACTGCCGGCCTGTATGCTCATGTCTGACGATATTGTGGATTCGTTGAGGAATGCCTGCTGCGTACCTGTAATCAAGCCGTTGCTGCCGTTATAGACCAAAAAAGTGCCAATCGCGATGGTTTCGCCAGCGTCTGCCCACATGGTGTAGGTGTCCGTTGTGCCAGCGGCACCATTGCCTGATGTGCGTGTTACATGGTCTACCGACTGTCCTTGTGGTCCAGTAAGCCCCGTGTCGCCCTTTGCGCCTGTTGGTCCCGCAACTGGCAGCCCGGGCGTGGTCATACTGCTATCCAGCACCTGTATGCTTCCCCATTCGATCGACCCTGCGTTGGAATCAATCGCCCACAGCTCATCAAAGATCGGTGTGCCGGTCAGATTGTAGGTTACCGTGTAGGAGGCATCGGTCATGTTGACCCCGCCGTTCAGCGTTGGCGCCAGTTTCAGCGGTGATGGTGCTGATATTTTACCGTTGGCGATAGTGATCGACACAGGTTTAGGATCAACGCGATCCTTGCCGCCCGAAGCATTATCGTATGTCCACGATGCGTTGGGGCGCACCGATACCGTGCCATCGGCAGGGTTGCCCGCCGCATCGAGGATGGTGGTTGTCGCGGTGAGTATCGTTACCAAGCCCATCTTACGCCCCGGTCATCCGCTCCAGACTGTGCAGCAGGTCGTCAAAGAGCTGCGCCTGATCAAGTGGGGATTGATGCTGCACTTGCCGTCCATCCTGCGTGCGTACCACGCCGATCCAGATGCCGTTGGCGCGGGTGATGGTGACCTGTGCGCCCGATGCGTCACAGATGGTTTCGATTCGGTCGAGGGGGTTGGTCGTCTTGCTCATAATTCCTCCATGGTGAGTTGTAGTGTTCCGTTGCGGTTGCCGCTGGTTTGGCGGGTGATGGCTGTGATCTCGCAACTTGCCGTCACGCCAGTTTTGCTGCTGCTGACATCAACCAGATCGCCAACCTCTAGCGCGTAATGACCGAGCAGCACCGAGCAGGTAAGCACGGCACGGTTGGGGTTGGCGGCGCGGGTGAGCTGCCAGTTGAGGATGGTGAGCGCCTGCGTCTGGTCGTGGACATCGTGCAGATTGATATGATCCGCCCGCACGCCGTAGCTGGTTTGCGATGCTGTATCGTTGATCTCGCCCGATGCCGCCCACCGCCTGCGGGTTGCAGATAACCCAGCGCGCCAGATGTAGCGGTTGACGATACCGCGCAATCCGGATCGCGATTCCGCCAGCGTGGATGCGCCACTGTCCTGCCGGACAATATCGCTATCGGTAAGGGTGAGGGATGCGGTGCCGGTCGTGCGGTCACGCATCAGCCAGCGCGCGCCGGAATAGGCGATGGTGGCATTGCACTCTTTGGCGATGCGCTGCAACAGATCGCGTACGGTGATGTTGACTGTGAGTGATACCGCCAGCTTTTGCCCGGTAAAGGCATCAAACGCCGCCGCTGGCACCTCGGATGCGTCTGCGCCTGCGTAGGTGAGCAGGATATGGCGGGCGATGTGGTCGGGGCGCTCAATCAGCGCGTTGGGCGTACCGGTGATGGTGCCGCTGGCATCATCCTCATAACCGCGCACATCCGCCGTCACCGTGCCGCCGATCTTGGTGTCTGCCACGCTGTTGCCGGTGAGTACCACGGTGCCGGTCTTGGTAGCCGATCCAGACTTGGCGACATTACCAGCGCGAGAGACGGTGCCGGACTTGGTGATGCCCCCAGTGCGAGAGACGGTGCCTGTTTTTGATGCGCCACCGGTGAGGGTAACGGTGCCGGATTTTGTAACGCTGCCCGACTTAGTGACCGTGCCGGTTTTTGATGCCCCGCCTGTGAGGGTGACTGTGCCGGTTTTGGAGGCGCTGCCGGATTTCGTGCTGGTAATGCCCGGCGTGGCGTTATTGGTTGCCTCGCTTACAGTATAATGTTGGCGCGCAAACACCATTGTCCCGCCCCATACCGACGATCCACGCACCCTGATCCCACCAAAGGAACTGCTAAACGAATACGATCCGCTACCAGACCCGGAAACCAGCACAGACCCATACACACCATCTAATATTTCCCATCCATGCGAGGAAGATATGGTTACATCATAGCTCACCACCGTTGCCCCCGATGGGGTTGGGAATGTGACGGCCAGATAGCTTGTTGACGCTGGGAATGCCGCGTTGGCCTGATTTGCAACAACCGATCCGGCAATGCCCGCTACGCTATGCCCATGCGCGCCCTGACTAGATGCGACACTAATGTTGTCGCTCACGCTAATCCCATCCGTCACAGCGTTATTATCGGTCACATTGATACCGTCGGTCACTGATATGGCGTCGGCAATGGATATTCCGTCGGTCACAGCGTTATCATCCGTCACCGTGATTCCATCCGACAGCGCCAGCGTATCATTCACGGCGATGCCATCATTGAGCACAATGCCATCCACCACGCTGATACCATCGACTACGGCAATCGTGTCGGTCACACCGAGGTTCACCTGCCGCACCACTGTGGGCAAGGTGTAAAAACGCACGAATGCCTGTCCGTTGGAGTTGGGGAAAAAGACAAAATCGGCACCACTCTGGCGGACACCATCGACATAAACGGCATCGATCGCCTGCACCGGATGATCGGCCACCAGATAGTCGTAGTAGGTCTGCACTTCGGCTACTGTGCCGCCTACATCATGCTGCGATGCTGTGGTGCCGTTTGCCCCCCGCGCGCAGCCGGTAAAGGTGGTGGCGGTCTTGCCAGTGTAGGTCACTTGCTCGATGTCGAGTTGCAGCGTGCCGGTGGTGGGAAATGCCGCTGTATCGGTCACGGTGAGGGTGGTATCGCTTGCTCCTGCCGCCGTCTGTAGTGTGGTCATGCTGCCTGCATCCACCGCCAGACACGGCTGCCCCAACACCGTGCCGTAGATCACCGGCTTGATCTGGCCGATGGCATCGGGATCGGCACCGGGAAACTCGGTGGCCGTCACCAGCCGCGTCACCGGCTGATTCTGCCGCATCGAGCGCGCCACAATATCAAAGCTGATCTTGCCATCGGCAATGCGCAGCGGATCGGCGATCTCGCCCCATAGCAGCAGATCAGCATCGGCGCGCGCCGTGCCGACCGCCCACAGCAGCAGCTTGGCATCGGCGGAGAGCTGCACCGCAGCGCGATTGGCGGCGTTGAGCAGCACGGAGACCTGTATATCGGTGGTGCGCCCCGATGATTCGGTGAGCACACCCAGTGATAGCAGCTCGCCCTCATAGGTATTGCCACTGATCGTCTGCGCGTCGGCGCAGAGATAACGCGTTGCCCCACCCGATGGGGTGATCTCCAACAGGTAGCGAAACGCCTGCCCATCGGTACGGGCAATGGCGGTGGTCATGGCCGCGGTGAGCGACTTCATCCCGCCACTCGCAGCGTCAGGTTGATGTCGTAGAGCGCGGGGCTGCTCATGGTAAACTCAAAGGTGTCCTGCGCCAGCCGCACGGTGTAGATGTCGCCCAAGGAATCACGCAGCGAAAACGGCAATGCGCGACCGTTGACTCCATTGGGTGAGGGATTGGTAAAGAACGCTGACAGCATATCGCGCTCGGCCTTGCTCAACCCTGCAAGTTGCATGGTGAACACCTGCGACTGCCCGCCGAAATCATACACCGCCTCGCCACCCGCATCGGTGAGAAACACCGTCTGCCGGAAGCGTACAGGCCGCGCATAGGGCAAAATCTCTGCATCACCGATCACAGCCAGTGCAGTTGGCATGCTCAAATCGGGGTAAGCGAAGGTGATCATCGCTGCGCCGCCGCCAACTCTGGGATGATGATATTGCGCACCACACTACGCCAATCGGTGCCAGCATCAGCCCCAGATGGCAATGTGATGTTGATGTCGCCGAATGTCTGCGAATTGCTCACTACGCGCTCGCCAGCATGCAGCTGGTAGTAGCCATCGCGGGGGATCATGCCGCCGGTGGCGCGGGAGCCGCTACTCATTCGCTGACGGGCGATGTTTTCAAACCTGTTGGCGTTGTCGGTTGTGCTGGTAAATCGATTGATGATGGATTGCTCGGCGGCATTGCGTATAGCCAGTGCTTCGCTTATGCCTCCTCCAGACACCAGCGCGTGGATTGATGCAGCAACGCTGGCAATGGCATCACCAGCAACGGTAAAAGGCAGCGCGATACCCTTGGCAAAATTACCGACTGCATCCATACCTTGCGCCATAGTGATAGTCAGATCGTGCATTGCCTGTTTGCTCGACGACAAGCCCTCAGCAGTGCCAGTGGCGCCATTGATGACTTCCGCCAGTCCTGTAGCAAGCACTCCAAGTGCTGGGGTTAGCATGCTACCCGTGGTGATCGCCAATGTTTCCATTGCGCTTTGGGCTCGCTTTACATCACCCGCTAGATTTGCATTTTTCACTGCGGCTTGTTCAGTAGCGGTGGCCGTTCCAGTAAGGCTTTTGGTAAGCGGATCAAGCAGCGCATATTGATTGATAAGCGCATTGGCTGCGGTGATGGACTCCAGCCCGAATAGCTTTGTTTTCTCTGCGGATGTAAGGTTGGCCTTCGATAGGTTTTCCAACGCCTTTGATAGCCCAACCACGCGCGGATTAAATTGATCGTTGGTTTGGTTTGATAGCTTAAGGAGCACGCCGCGTAGTCCTGTGCCGGCCTCGCTTCCCTTGATCGCCATCTTGGCCATCAACTGGATCGCTGCGTTGGTCTGCTCAAACGATAGCCCTGCACCACTGGCAACGGTTCCTGCCACTTTTAATGCTTGGCTGGTTTGCTCTATCTCTGACGATCCGAACTTGGCACCAGCAGCAAGTACATTCACAAACCGCGCTGCCTCTTTAGCCCCTGCGCCGAACTGGTTGAGTGATGCGCCTACGGTGTTGGCGGCATCTGCCATGGTGGTTCCCGACGCCTCCGCCAAGGTGATAGCCTGTCGCGTCACCTCCGCCAACGCCTGCCCATTAGCCAGCAAGTCTGGCTTGGCCGAAGCAATCAATTTGAAAGCTTCCGAGGCTTGCGATGCGCTCAATGTGGTGGAAGATCCAAACTCCAACGCTTTCTGACGCAGGAAATCGAGATCCTTCCCGCTTGCACCGGTAATAGCAGATAGATCGGAAATCGATTTCTGGAAGTCGGTCGCCGCCTTCACCGAATAGGCGGTGAAAGCCGCCGCCGCACCGGCACCAGCTGTGCCGATTGCCTTAACCGATGCCTCTGCAGCCCTACGCGCTCTGCCAAACGCCTTTTCTGCGCCCTTGGCATCACCAAGGATGAGTATTTTTACTTTTTCAGCGCTCGACATCGTTGTACCTCATCCGCGAATAGATCGACTAAATCCATCAACACCGCTGGCTGGTCTGCCCAGCCTCCCCCATGAGGCATTTGATCGTGGAGCATCAACCATTCGTATGCGCGTACAACAGTGGATAAATCCTCCACCCACAACAGAGGACAATCGTCGCTGAAAATGCCTTCCACCCATTCTGCGCGGCCATGACATCGCTGTGGATAATCCCTTGCCCGTGGGCATGTTCCGCACTGCTTCCCATGCGCCCACGCCGCCGCTACCCCTCGGACTTTTTTTTAGCGTCCGCCCCAGCAAACGCAGCGGCAACCGTCAGCTCGCCGATAATGACCATCTCTTTCACGCTATCGGCATCCGACATATCCATCGCATCCACCAGTGTCGTTGGATTATAATCGACCCCATCGATCACCACACGCTGCACAACTTCGCGCAGTGCGTAGTTTGCCAGTGCTACCTTCCCTTCGGTGCCTTCTACGCTGGACAACTGGGCAATGCGTGCTTGTTTACTGGTGGTTACCGGATGCAGCGTGATGGTTACTGCACCAGCGCTTTTCTCTACCACCTCATCTTTAAGTAATCGCATCAGTCAATCTTGATGCTGTAGGCATCATCACCGCCGCCGGCGGTCTCATACAATGCCAGCACAATATCGCGATTCATGTTTACTCCGTCCTCAACCGATGCCACCTTCTCGTAGCGCGCGCGAGGGGCGGAGATCGTCACCCTGTTGCCAGCGCTACCAAACACCGCGGAAAACGCGCCGTCAGCCATCCCTGTCAATCGGGTAAAGTCGGCGGCTGTTGCCAGTGATGCCTTCGTCATCGTGATGGTTGGCTTGTCGCGGGAGGTCATGCGTGCCTCGCTGCCACCCATCAGGTTGCGCACCTCAACGGAGGCGGAAGTATCAAAGCTGAACGCCCCAACTTGCACAGCGCTGACATCCGTCACCACCGATGCCTGACTCGCCGCGATAGGATCGGATGCATCAAACGAAATCCCTGTGGGGAGTGATGCCGCTACTGGATCGGCATAGGGGGCGAAGATTGATGCCGATGCCTTCACCCAATCGTTGACCGGCGCATCCACCTTCAGTGTTGCCATCGCGCCAACCAGTGACCATTTCATGCCATCCTCGTAATACTCGAAAGTCGCAGTATGCCGGGTTGAACCCACCCCTGTATGGGGAGAAATAACCACATCCGTTCCGCCTGTTGGGGTGACAGTGTAGTTGCTGCAGTGGAGGATCGGCGCGTAATCGGGACTGACCCCCAATCCACTGCCCGCCCGCAAATAGAACTCTACATCAAGCTGCAGCCCTTTAGTTGCCATCTGATGCGGAAGATCGCCGAATGTCTGCTTAACTGCCTTGTTGACAATCACATCTGCCAGCACATCAATCTTGGCGCTTATAATACGGATGGCATCCGTGCCAGCGGCGAGCACCACTGCCGACCCTGGGGTTGTTTCGGCCTTGCCAAGCAAGACCTTATTCAGTGCATTACTCATCGTCGTTGTCCTTCTCGGTCTCGCGAGGCGTTAGCGCTGGTACGCGCGATGGTTTTTGTTTTCCCTTCATCAGACGACTCCTTCTACTGTGTTATAGGTAAGATCATAGCTCATCACGACATTGGCCACGGTGCTCTCTGCCGCCTGATCCGTCACAATCTCGATGGAGGTAATATCCATGCGCGCGACCAAACCGCCCAAACTGGAGTCGCTGGCCATTGCCGACTCCACCTCCTGCGCAATCAAATCAGCGGTATCGTCGGCTCCAGTAACGGCAGACAGCACCCCTCGCACCTCAAGCGACATCACCCGCACCTGCTCACGCGGGGTGGTTGATGTAATGTACTCCACCTGCTCATCGCGCGCGTAAACCAGCAACGCAGGTAGATCGTTAGCAGTCAATGGATGGACCCGCGAGGCAAACACCCGCGAGCCAGTAGTGGCCAGTCCTGTAAGTAATGTGGCAACCGCATTGCGAATCTGCGTGCGAATCGGCAGCGCCATCAGACGACTCCTCCGTCATACCGGACTTGATCCGGTATCCATTGGCAATGGCGATGGAGTGTCATCACACCACCTCCAGCACAATCTCAGTCATGCCAGTGCCATCGGGGTGGATGCCGACCACGCTGTAATTCGCGCCGTTGCGGGTGATGGTGTCACCGTGCGCGATGCCGACCACATCAACATCGCGCACGGTGACCATCGGTTGCGACGACTCGACGCCGACATCGCCGCCCTGCGCCTCGTAAAAGGCGCGGTCGAAGATCGCCCAGATTAGGTTGCCGGCGTAGGTGACTTGCTCACCCAACGCCCGCAACTCCTCCAGGCGGTCGGCATCATCCTCAAGCATCAGTCGCGCGCGGCGGCCTTCTGCTGGGCGGCGTAGCGTTCCTTGGCTCCTTCAACGCGCGCTTTGGCGTTGTCGTCCTTGGCGTCGCACGCCTGCCCTGCGCCGATAAGCAGGTGTGCATCCTCCTCATCCAGCGACACCCGCGCGCCGATATCCT
Organism: Mariprofundaceae bacterium; assembly: GCA_015489095.1. GTDB lineage: Bacteria > Pseudomonadota > Zetaproteobacteria > Mariprofundales > J009 > S009-29. The sequence goes on from WFMN01000002.1 coordinate 13,903, forward strand.
TCACTTCACCGGCCACCATCGTGTGGCTCAAAATGATTACGGTTTTCTTTGCCATTGATCTTCTCCTATGTTTTTTGTATGTGTTATTGATTAGATGGGGCGCGCATTGCGCCCCATCATCTTACGGCTGGCGATTAAGCCAGTATGTCGGACGCGACGGCGAACGATGCCGGGCGGCGAACACCGCAATCGACAAACTGCAGCACCTCAATCTTGAGGTTGCCGATGCCGTTGGAGTATGGGTTGACCAGCACATCCAGTGCGCCCCACTCACCGATCAGCAGATCGTTCCAGTTGCCGAAGATGGCGGCAGAGAGGTTGGTGCCGGCGCCAAGGTTGCTAGGCACCTGCTCGGATGTGGCCACCTGATATCCGCGCACACGCACAGTGGCGCCGGTCTCCGGAATCTCGTTATTGAGACCTTGGATCAGGTACCCGCCTGTTGTCTCCTTGAGCTTGAGGATCGCGCCCTCAACCAGTGCGTTGGTCAAAAACCCGAGAGATCCGCGCAGGGTCTTGCTCTGCTTGGATTTGGTGACCATATCGAGCAGCGGATCGATGTTGGCGAGCGCCACGCCACCAACCACGACCGCATTAACCCCTGTGGTATTGAGCAGGCCGAGCGGGTTTGCGCCGATACCATCGCCGGAGATAGCTGCACCCTGAATCGCCTCGGCAACAGCAGCAGCCAGATCGTTGCGCAGCAGCGCCTCCATGGAGAGCGAGGACTGCAGCAGCATCTGCTTGGTTGCGAGATAGCTTGCGGTGACCGATTTCGGTGTCAGCGACAGCGACCCCATGCCGAACGCCTGGTCGGTTGCCGCGCCACCCTCGGTAACGAATGCCGCCGTGGCGCCGGTGGTTTGGCGCGGGATGGAAACATTGCCCTCCAACCCATCGAGCACAGTGGCGCCAAGGCCGGTGATCACCATCTGATTGCGCAGCAACTCAACAAAGCTGGATGCCAGCACTTCCGTCTGGATCGACGGCGCTGCGGTAGTGGTGGTCTGAGGCGCGTTCTTCGGCCGCAGCAACACATCCACCGGGATCATCGTCCCCTTCGGCTTGAGGCCGGCTGATGCAGCGCGGTTGTTCATCGCCTCGCAGACCTCGAGTTCAAACGGAGCGAGGGACGGCTTGTTGGCATGCAGTGCGGCAAACAGGCGGGTGAAGCGGAACTCGCTGGCTTCGCTGGAGTCCAGTCCTAGCGGCGAGCGGATAGCGTTGGACTGTACGGATGAGACAGCATCGATGATCGATGCGCGAAAATCCTCCACGCTGACATCACCATTGCTGGCCTCACGCGCCATGAGATCGACACGGTCGCCAAGCACATTGCGTACCCCATTGGCGATCGCCTCGATCTCGTTGATGCGTTCGCGCTCGGCGCGAATCGCGTCCTTTTTGACGGCAGCTACGTCGATATTCGGCGCCGCCGGTGTTTGAGTTGCGGTATCCATTGCAACCTCCTTTTCTTCTTGGTTTTTATGGGCGACAGCGGCGCTGCCATCCAGATTATCCGTCGTGGCGGATTCGGTATCCCCGATCACAATGCGAGCCATTGCGACTGGAGACAGCATCAGGCCGGCATTCGCAGGCTGCGGCAGCAGCCCGGCAACGGTTTCGGGAATGTGTTTGAGTCCGGCAACGATCTTGCCGGCGAACGATGCGGACGGGGCGGGTTCCGGTGCGCCTAGCACCTCCATCTTGTGCGCAAACCCTTTGGCGACCGCTTCCTCGGCGGTCATCCATGTTTCTTCCGCCATCATTGATTCAATCTCGGATGTGGAAAGGCCAGTCTGCTTGGCGTAGGCGCCCACGATCTGTCCCTTCATTTTGTCGAGCACCTCGGCGGTTTTGCGCATGTCCTCGGCTGTGCCGACCGCACCGCCCCATGGATCGTGGATCATCATCATGGCGACATCGCTCATCACGATCTCATCAGCCGCCATGGCGATCACGCTGGCAATCGACGCCGCCAGCGCATCGATGCGGGCGGTGATGCGCGCAGGGTGGCGCAGCAGCGCGGCATAGATCTGCAACCCCTCATCGACATAGCCACCGGGGCTGAATATCTCCAGATTGATGTGCGGCGCGGAGATGCCATCGAGTTGATCGATCAGATCGGACGCCCACACGCCCCAGCCGCCAATCTCGTCGAGGATACGCACGGTGGCGCTCTCCCCTGCTGCGTTTTTGATCTCAAACCATCGTTTTTTGTTTTTGGCCTTCTTTTGTTTTTTGCTCATGAGTTTGCTCCTTGGGCAGCGACATCGGATGCCGGCTGCGCCAGATCTGGCAGACCAAGCCCGTCCAGTTGATCGCGCTCGGTTTTGATCTCGTCCCAGACATCATCGGGATCGCGCCCCATCTCGCGGATCACCTCAGAACGGGACTTCAGCCCAAGCTCGATCGACACCCGTGCCGCCTCAATATCCTTGAGCGGATCCACCCATGCCCAGCGGCGCGGTTGGAAACTTGCCTGGCGAAATCGATCAAACTTCGATGCGGGGAGTGGCACCATCTGTCCGGTTTTTGATGGAACACGGATATTCCCGTAGGCCAACTGCTCGTGAAGCCACGACTCAAACACGGGGCGGAGAAACGCATCAACCAACCAGTTTTGCAGCGATTTCCACTGCTCGCGCTCTTCGATCACCCCTGCACGGATGGATGAGTAATTGACACCCTCCAGATCGTTTGCCAGACCATTGTAAGCCACGCCCAATCCGGAGGAGATGCCCCGGAGTGTGGCTTTGACGAAATCGGGAAACTGCTGGTGTGGATAATCCGGATTGAACGCAGTGAAATCGTACCCCTCTGGAAGCACCTCGAACGCGCCCGGCTCGGCATCTTGAATAAACTCGCCGTCCGCTGTCTCGTCATCCACCAGCGGCTCGGCGCCTTCCCCGTCGGTCGCCTTGAAAAATCCCATTTTGGATGCGCCGATGCGCGCGGCGATCACAGCCGCCTCCTCGTAGCCATAGAGGTTTTTCATCCGCACCAATGCCGATGCCATCCAGGGCACCCCGCGCGTTTGGCCGACCGCCTCGTGGCGATAGAGGTGCCTGATCTCGTTGGCCGGAACGCGGATGTGCTTGCCTGTGTAGTACCCACCGCGATGGATATCGGCCTGCGCAGCATCGATCAGATGATAGGCCACCGGAGCATCAAAGGCGTCCATCTCCACACCCATGCGGATGCGATGTCCGTTGCCGAGGTCTGCGTTGAGGTTGAGGTCGAGCAGTTCGGGATCGATCAGCTGCAGCTGATAATGGAAAGCCCCGCGCGTAATTCTGCGCACCAGTATTTCGCCATCCACCGCGACCGTGGCGATAATCTGCTCCAGCATCTGGGTCAGATTGAGCCGCTGTGCCACATCACACTCGCGCGACCAGTCTCGCCATGCGCGCTCCACGGCATCGCGGGCGAGCCGATCCGGCTGGCCATTAAGATCGGAAATCTTGGATTGCAACGGCATGCCGTTAGGTCCGACGATGTTGGACTGGCACATGCGAACAAACCGCCGGGCGTAGTCGTTGTTGCGATACTGTTCGCGCGAGCGGCTGCGCAGGGCGCGAAGCCCGTTCCAGATATGCCAGTCGGCAGGGACTGGTCCGGTTGACCAGCCAGTGTTCATGCGGCTGATCTTTGCGCCGGCATAGTTCTTATGCCGCCGTACCTGTTTCATGGTGGTGGCAGCTTGCGTCTGCCTGCGATCGCGCAACCAAGCGTTGAGGATGACTGATCCGCGCTCTCGATCGTGGTTTATCTGCCCAATGGTCAAGTCGCCCTTGACGCCCAAACCTGCACCAACGGCTTTCACGACATCATCCTCGTCAACAGGCGGCGGCGCGATTTCTTGCCGCTAAGGCGGCGCTCGGTGGCGATCTCCTGATTGTAGAGCTTGCGGTAAATGGCAATGGTATTTTCCAACTCTTCTAGCGATCGCCAGCGCACTACGCGATCGCGTATCCGGATCTCACCTTTGCCGGTGCTATTGCTCAGCTCGTTTTGCAGATTGTCTAGGATCTGTTTGTTGATGGAGCGCAGATCAGCAGCCTGCTGAGGATTCGGCTGGACAGTGATGTCGCACGACGACACGGTGTATCGCTCGCCGGATTTGGTGGCGGCAATGGTCAGGCGGTATTCACCGGGGGTGATGGGTGTTGTATCAGCAACAGCCCATGTAATCAGATGGGTGCCATCGCTGTTATCGCTGGATGTGACAGAGTGGTTTTCGGAGGCGTTGGTCAGGTTGACATCAAGCTTCCAGCCATCGGACGGCATGTAGTCCGGCGTGTACTCCGTCCACTTGACGGTATCGCCAGCGTAAAACCGTTCCGGTGCGTGCGTTGGGATTGCCATGGCGCGCCATGCCATCAACCTGCGCGGAAATGTTTTAGAGGAAACCTTTCACTTTTTTCGTCTGGTGTTGATGATCTGGCGAATGCGGCGCTCTGAGAGGCCAAACGCAGCAGAGAGCCGGTCGATGGTTACCCCCGACCGCCATCGCCGTCGGATCTCCTCGTTGCGGATTCGGCAGCGATCCCCTCGGACATAGACCGTATCGCCTGCCCAGTCGCGCCTAATCTCCGCCTCTAATCGCGTCAAGACCTGCGGCGGCACCATGTCGGCGCCGATCGAATCCGTCAGCCGCGAGATGATGTCCGAGACAATATCGATATCGCGCAACGATCAAAACCCGCCAACAAATCCGCGCCCCCTGTTGCGCCGACGGCGGCGTGGTGGTTTGCGGTGGTTGTCTGGTTCGTCGGTTTCTCTGTTTCCTCCCATCGCCTTCGGCTCCGCCGGCTCTAGCACCCGTTGCAGCGCGTCCCAATCGCGCTTGCGCATGCGGTGGACGCGCACCTCCGGGTGCATCGACGCCGCCACCGAATAACCGAGGCAATCGAGCGCCTCATTACGCCGGCCGCGCCGCTTGACCCACTTGTTGCGCTCGGGGTCAAACACCTCGCCCAGCAGCTGATTGTAGTAGTCTGCATCGAGATCAGCGGGAAAGCGCAGCCGCCGCGACTCCGGCTCCACCCCGGCATCGGCCACCAGCCGGTTATGCACCCAGTGCTTGGCGGTGTCCGACCCCACCATCCACAGCATCACCCCCTTGCGGATAGTGCGCCCACGGCTGGTCACATCCTGCGGCCGGGGACGCGGCGCGAGGATCGCCTGCCCCGGGCGGCTCGCCCCCTTGATCGCCATGATGCGCGGCAGCGAATGGGCGCGGGCGAATCCATACACATCGTGGGTGTGGTGGCCGCCGGAATCGATGGCGATGGCCGACAGCCGCATCTCGATGCCAAAGCTGTTGACGATCGGCTGCGCCAGATAGTCATAAAGCGCCCCTTGCTTGCGGGTAGCGTCGCGCAGCAGCCGCGCCGGATCGCCGGGGATCTCGATGTAGTCGATCACCCAGCTCTGCTCGTCGCGGCCAAAACCGGTAATATGGATCGCCAGCCGATCATCCTGCGTATCCACCCCGGCAGTCAGCACCAAGCAGCCGGGCGGAATGGTGCGCGCCTGATACGCCTCGGCACGCTGCATGATGATATTCGCCTTGAGATCGCGGCTGCGATCCTCCCACGCTTCGCCCAGCCGCACATTGATAAACCGCTTGAGCTTGGCGGGATCGGCCTGCGCATCGATCCACTCCTGTGCCAGCTCCTGCCACGACAGCCCCAGCCCGATCGGGTAGTAGAGGCAGCCGATGTGGTAGCTGCGGTAATACTTGCGCCGCGGCTTGGCAGTCGGCACCCACTTGCCCGCCGCCAACATCGCCGGTTTCTGTGCCTCCTCGATCTCGGCGCCGCACTGATCGCACACATACCACGCCGCCGTCACCTCACCCTCGGGGGTCTTGCTCCACTGCAGCATCTTCCACTTGAGGATGATGGCGGCGTTGCAGTGCGGGCATGGCACATGGTAGTAGCGCTGATCGCCCGCCATAAAATCGGCATCGATGCGCGAGGCGTCTTTGATCGTTGGGCTGGAAATTTCCAGCGTTTTACGGCGAGGAAAGGTGGTCTGCCGACCCGCAATCAGCCCCATCGGATCGCCCTCGCCGCCCACATCCCACGGGAAGGCATCCGCCTCATCGCAGATCACATAGCGGATCGGCATCTGCCGCAAGCTGGCACCGCTGTTAGCACCGCCGAGAATCAGCGTGCCACCGGGAAACAGCTTCACCCCTTGCGTGTTGGAGCCGTCCCGTGTTTTGTCTGGCCCCATAATCTCGCGCAGCACGGGCGTGGAATCGATCATCGGCTTGAGCCGCGTGGTGGCGATCTTGTCGCGCAGGTCGAGGGTCGGCTCAATCAGCAGCGTGGGCGCAGGCGCATGATCCATGATGTAACCGATCCAGTTGAGCGCCACCTCGGTCACCCCCACCTGAATGCACTTCATCACCACCACATGCTGCACCGGTGAGTGCAGCGACAGGCAATCCATAATCTCGCGCAACATCGGCGTGCGACTGGTACGCCAGCGCCCCGCCTCGGACGAAGCCACGCCCGACAACACCCGATGCCGATCCGCCCACTCCGACACCGTAAGCCGTGAGCGCGGCCGAAGCGCCGACGCCAGCGCATGCTGGATCAACGGCCGCGCCTCAACCATTCGGCGCCGCCATCTTGGCCATCTTCTCAGCCGCCTGCGCCAGCGCATGCTCAACATACTCCGCCAGCAGCGCGTGGATCTCCTCCCGGTCGGCCATCGTCGTCAGCTGCGGCGCCAGCTGATCGGGTATCCCCTCCAACGCGGTGCGCAGGCTCGCCCCCGCATCCAACGCCGCCCGCCGCACCTCATCGGCCAGCACCAGCTTGCCGATCTCCTGCTCATAGTTGGCCTTGGCCTGCAACGCCAGATAGTGCTCTTTAGTAGCGCGGCTCTGCTGATACGATGCCGTAACCCGCTCATCACCAAACGCGCCGGCACTCCCCGTCATACCGCCCGCCGCCCCCGTCATGCCGGACTGGATCCGGCATCCATCCTCCCCACATCCAGCCTTCGCCGCCCGCTCCTCCGCATGCCGCCGCGCCACATCATCCCGATTCGGGTCTTTGGTCGCCGCAATCCGCGCCAGCGACTCCGCCACCAACACCTTGCCGCCATCCATCACCAACCGCCCAGCCTGCTTCAACCGCGTCACATACGACTTGTCCTTGCCGATATGCGCAGCAAACTCGGTTTGGGTCATCGTGGTGGCGCCCATCAAAATGTCACCACAAAGGTCAGGCAGGCCGCTGCCGTCCAATAGACCGTTTTGCGCCAGTCACCGTCGATGCAGTAAAGCACCGCCGACAGCAGGTTGATGATGATCAACAGCGTGGGAAGGTATTGCGCGCGGGTCATGGGTTGTCCTTTTTGCTGGTGCTCCACCCCCAGCCGGGCAGGGCTTCGAGGGCGGCGATCTGCTCGGGGGTGAGGTTGCGCCGCTTGTATCGCTGGCGGGCGGTGGTCACTCTTTTGCCGAGGGGGTAGTTGTCGGCGGTGATGTATCTCTGCGCAGGTCTGGCGTGGCGGTGATCGGCGACGAATCGCTTGATCTCATCATAAAACCGATCCCACGAATCCACCGAGCAGGCAATCATGCGGGCAATCAGAGCATCAGCGAAGCCGTCGGGAATCCTCGCGCCGGATGGCAGGTCGATAATCACCTTGCCCGCGCGGAAGTCTCCGCCATTGCGCGCGGCGGTGAGGATCTCGTGCTGCAGTATATCGTCGTGCGACTTGAGCGCGTTGAGCACCTCCCACACCTGATCGAACTGGCTGGCGTGGACGGCACTGACAGCATCCTGATCCATCGGGATCAGCACGGGGATGATAATCACGCTCGGATCGCTGCGA
>WFMN01000003.1 GCA_015489095.1 Mariprofundaceae bacterium
ATGAGGGCGCGGTGGTGATCGTCAAACACGTCAACCCCTGCGGGGTGGCGGTGGGCAGCGATCAGGCCGCCACCTACGAACGGGCGCGGGCGGCCGATTCGGTGTCGGCGTTCGGCGGCATCGCCGCCTTCAACCGCCCGCTCACCGGCGCGACCGCCAAGCTGATCGCCGAAACCTTCATGGAGGTGGTGATCGCCCCCGGTTTCGACGCCGAGGCGCGCGAGGTGCTGGCGGCACGCAAAAACCTGCGTCTCTTGCTGGCGCCCAACGCCGATCGGGTCAGCGGCGGATGGGAGTTCAAGCGTGTCAACGGCGGCCTGCTGGTGCAGGAGCGCGACACCCACCAACTCAAACGCAAACAGTGCAAGGTGGTCACCAAGCGCGCCCCCACCGATGCCGAATGGCGCGACATGACCTTTGCCTGGATCGTGGCCAAGCATGTGAAATCGAACGCGATTGTCTTCACCAAGGATGGGGTCACCCTCGGTGTCGGCGCGGGACAGATGAATCGCGTCAACTCCACCCGTATCGCCGCCCACCACGGTGGCGAGGCGATCGCAGGCTCGGCGGTGGCCTCCGATGCCTTCTTCCCCTTCCGCGACGGGGTGGATGCATTGGCAGAGGCCGGAGCAACCGCGGTCATCCAGCCCGGTGGCTCGATCCGTGACGACGAGGTGATCGCGGCGGCGGACGAACACGGCCTCGCCATGATCTTCACCGGCGTTCGCCATTTCCGCCACTGATCGTTCTGGTACTCTGAACGCGACGATTCTCGCCGTCGATGCGGCACAAGGGGTGGGCGTTGCCTGCCTCCACCACCGGGGGGATTGCCTGCTTGCCGAACAGGTCGCCGACCGCCCCCACTCGCAAACCCTGTTGCCGCAGTGGGAGGCGCTGCTGGCGCAGGCCGGTATCGACTGGCGGCAGATCGACGGCTTTGCGGTCGGGACAGGGCCGGGATCGTTCACCGGCGTGCGCGTGGTGGCCGCCACCATCAACGGGCTCAACAGTGTGTTGCAACAGCCAATCCATCCACTGGACTCCCTGGCGATCACCGCGCTACAGAGTGGACACCCTGACCCGATCTGGGTGGTAGAAGATGCCCGCGCCGATGAGCTGTTTATCGGCAGCTACCAATCGGGCACGGCCATCGTTGCCCCCATGCTGATCAAGCGGAGCCGGTTGACCAACCACATCGGCGCCCTCCCCGTGGTCAGCACGCTACCCCGACCGGAAGCGATCGACACCGAGTGGATCACCCCCGATCCCGCCGCCCGCACCCAGGCGCTGGCGGCGCTGAGCCGACCCCTTAGGCTGTCGCCCGATCTGCCGCGCGCCATCCACCCGCAATACCTGCAACCCACCCAGGCGGAACGCTCCCCCGGATAACATCAGACCCATCGCAAAAAGTCCGTCCGTGGACTTTTTGCGATGGGCTCAACATCAAGATCCGTTGAAAAAAGCAGCCCTCCGGCTACCATCCACCCTCCGCCGGTTCGCCCCATGGTGGCGGGAAACTGAATTGTCGCTGGAGGAACCCTTTTGTTTACACGCATTCTGATCGCCAATCGGGGCGAATGTGCCATCCGCATTCAGCGATCCTGCCGCGAACTCGGCATCGACACCGTGGCCATCTTCTCCGAGGCGGACAGCCACGCGCTGCATGTCAAAAAGGCGGATCAGGCGGTGTTGATCGGCCCCGATCCGGTCAAGAGCTACCTCAACATCCACCGGTTGATCGACATCGCCATCAAAACCGGTTGCGATGCCGTCCACCCCGGCTATGGCTTCCTCTCGGAAAACGCGGAGTTCGCCCGCAAGGTGATCGAGGCAGGGCTCACCTACATCGGCCCCAGCCCCGACGCCATCGACAACATGGGCAACAAAACCAAGGCGCGCGAGGCGATGCTGGCGGCCGGCATCCCCATCATCCCCGGTTCCGACGGCGCGCTGGAAAATATCGATCAAGCACTGGATCTGGCGCACAGCATGGGTTATCCAGTGATGCTCAAGGCGGCATCCGGTGGCGGCGGGCGCGGCATCCGCCGTTGCGATTCCGATGACGAACTGCGGGAAAACTTCGTCATCACCGGGCGCGAGGCGATGGCCGCCTTCGGTAGCGATGAGCTCTTCATGGAGAAGTGCATCGTCGGCCCGCGCCACATCGAGTTTCAGGTGCTCGCCGATGCCCACGGCAACGCGGTGCACCTGTTCGAGCGCGACTGCTCCATCCAGCGCCGCAACCAGAAGCTGATTGAGCTCGCCCCCTCCAACTTTCTCGACGAAAACCAGCGCCAGAAGATGGGCGAGGTGGCGGTGGCGGCCGCCAAGGCGGTCGATTATGTCAACGCCGGCACGGTCGAGTTTCTGGTCGATTGCGACCACAACTTCTACTTCATGGAGATGAACACCCGGCTGCAGGTGGAGCACACCATCACCGAGGCGATCACCGGCATCGATATCGTCTCCGAGCAGATCCGCATCGCCAGCGGTGAGCCGCTGGGATACAGCCAGCGGGATATCAGCCATCGCGGCCATGCGATCGAGTTCCGCATCAACGCCGAAGACCCCAAAAACGGCTTCTTTCCCAACCCCGGCGTCATCACCCGCTACCACTCCGCCGGTGGCGCCGGCATCCGCATCGACGGCTGCGTCTATCCCGGCTACGAGATCCCGCCGCACTACGACTCGATGTGCGCCAAGCTCACGGTGTGGGGGCTAAGCTGGCGGCAGACCGTGCGCCGTGCGCTGCGCGCGCTCTACGAATATGACATCCGCGGCGTCAAAACCACCCTGCCCCTCTACCGTAAGATCGTTGAATCCGAAGCATTTTCGAGCGGCGACTTCGATACCGGCTTCATGGAGAACCACCCGGAGATGCTGGACTACAAGCCGTTCGAACGCCGTGAAGATATCGCCGCCGCGGTGGCTGTCGCCATCGCCAGCCACCTCGGGCTCTAAATCCATCACAAGGAAAGTATCATGACCGCAACCGCTCCGAAGAAGAAACTGGCCATCACCGAGCTCGCCCTGCGCGATGGTCACCAATCGCTGCTCGCCACCCGTATGCGCCTGGATGACATGCTTCCCATCTGCGCGCAGCTGGATGCCATCGGCTACTGGTCGATCGAGGCATGGGGCGGCGCCACCTTCGACACCTGCCTGCGCTACCTCAAGGAGGGGCCGTGGATGCGGCTGCGCGAACTCAAAAAGGCGATGCCTAACACCCCGCTGCAGATGCTGCTGCGCGGCCAGAATCTGCTCGGTTACCGCCACTATGCCGACGATGTGGTGCGCAAGTTTGTCGATATGTCGGCCGCCAACGGCATCGATGTCTTCCGCGTTTTCGACGCCATGAACGATCTGCGCAATGTGCGGGTGGCGATCGAGCAGGTCAAGGCCAACGGCAAGCATGCCGAGGGCACCATCTGTTTCACCGTCAGCCCGGTGCATACGCTGGAGCGTTTCGTTGAACTGGGACGGGGGCTGGAGGATCTCGGCTGCGACTCGATCGCCATCAAGGATATGGCGGGACTGTTAACACCGGACTACACCCGCAGGCTGATCACCGAGCTAAAACAAGCGGTCTCCGTACCGCTCCACCTTCACTCCCACGCCACCGCGGGGGTGGCGGAGATGGTGCAGTGGGAGGCGGTACATGCCGGTTGCGATATCATCGACACCGCCATCTCCCCGCTGGCCGGCGGCACCTCCCACCCCGCGACCGAGGCGATGGTGGCCGCCTTCGCCGGCGGGGAGTACGACACCGGCCTCAACTTGGAAAAACTCCAAGAGATCGCCGCCTACTTCCGTGATGTGCGCAAGAAATACGCCCGTTTCGAGTCGGACTTCACCGGCGTCGATACCCGCGTGCTGATCAATCAAATCCCCGGCGGCATGATCTCCAACCTCGCCAACCAGCTACGCGAACAGGACGCGCTCGACAAGATGGATGCCGTCCTCGACGAGATCCCCAAGGTGCGCAAGGATTTCGGCTACCCGCCGCTGGTCACCCCCACCAGCCAGATCGTTGGCACCCAGGCGGTGCTCAATGTGGTATCGGGCAAGCGCTACGCCATTATCACCAACGAAACCAAGGCCTACCTCAAAGGGATGTACGGCCAGGCGCTGGGCGAGATCAACGAAGCCGTACGCCGCCAGGCGCTGGGCGACGAAACCCCGATCACGGTACGCCCCGCCGACCTGCTGCAGCCGGAGCTCGACACCCTCACCCGCGAGATCGGAGACAAGGCCACCTCGATCGAGGATACCCTCTCCTACGCCCTCTTTCCCGCCATCGCGGTGGAGTTTTTCGAAGAGCGGGAGCGTGGCGAGTTCAAACCGGAACCGCTGGAGCCACCCGAAACCGTGGAGACGCCACCGGTGGCGAGCGGTGGCGAGCGGCTGGCGCCCACCGAGTTCAACCTCACCATCCACGGCGAGGAGTACCACATCAAGATCGAAGGCACCGGCCACGCGGGCGAGGCGGTGCGCCCGTTCTACATCAAGGTGGACAACATGCTGGAAGAGGTGATGGTGGAGACCCTGACCGAGGTCGTGCCGATGCGCGACGGCAGTATCGACACCGCGCACGCCGTCAAGGGCTCCCGTCGCCCCAAGGCCACCGGCGACAACCATGTCACCTCGCCGATGCCGGGGCGGATTACCGCCGTCCATGTCGCCGAGGGCGACAGCGTCAACGCCGGCGATGTGGTGGTGGTGGTCGAGGCGATGAAGATGGAGAACCCGGTGCACGCGCCGGTCTCCGGTACCGTCGGCGCGATCTATGTCGCCGAAGGCGATAACATCAACCCCGACGAGTGCCTGATCGAGATCAACTAACGCCATGCCCCAACCGCCCTCAGCAATCAACCGGCGCTTCATCACCTTCGAGGGCGCGGACGGCTGCGGCAAAACCACCCAACTGACAAAAACCGCGGCATTTCTCCGCGCTCGGGGATGTTCGGTGGTCACCACCCGCGAACCGGGGGACAGCACCATCGGCGGCGAGATCCGCCGCCTGCTGCTCTCGCCCGAGGTCACCCCCACCCCCGCGTGTGAGCTGCTACTCTTTCTCGCCGACCGCGCCCAACATGTCTCCGAACGCATCCTGCCCGCCCTGCAACAGGGCTGCTGGGTGTTGTGCGACCGCTACAGCGACTCCACCGCCGTCTATCAACTGGCGGCGCGCAAGCTCGAACGCGACCGGGAGCTGACGCCGCTGCTCACCTTCGCCGAGCAGGGGCTCACCCCCGCGCTCACCCTCTGGCTCGACCTGCCGATCGCCACCGCGCTGCACCGCATCGACGGCCGTACCGGCAGCGACCATGAGGGGCGTCTGGATCACGAAAGCGCCCGTTTTCACCAAGCGGTGCACCACGGTTTCGCCGCCCGCCAGCAACAATACCCCGAACGGATCAAGCGCATCGACGCCACCGGCAGCGAGGAGGCGGTGCAGGAGCGCATCCAAGCCGTGCTCACGCCACTGCTAGCGCGGGACTGATGGGATCACTGATGGAATCGCCCATCCTCGGCCACGCCGCACTGCGGGCACAACTGACCGCATCCGTCGGCGGAGCCAACCACCACCACGGTTGGCTGCTGCACGGCCCCGTAGGGATCGGAAAATCGCTGCTCGCTGAAGAGATGGCGATGGCATACCTCTGCCAAGGGGAGGCCACCCGCCCCTGCCGCCGGTGCCATGGCTGCCACATGATGGCCGCCGACAGCCACCCCGACGCCATGCTGCTGCAGCGCGAGGAGGGAAAGCGTGACATCCCGGTCACCAAGGTGCGTGAACTACTGGGCTTTCTCGCCCTAACCGGCAGGGAGAGCAGGCGGCGCGTCGCCATCATCGACGATGCCGAGCGGCTGAACAAGGCGGCGGCCAACGCCCTGCTCAAGGGGTTGGAAGAGCCGGCGGAGAGTTGCCTACTGATTCTGGTCTGTAGCGACCTCGCGCGGCTGCCGCCCACCATCCGTTCGCGCTGCATGCTGCAGCAGTGCCACGCGCTTGACGACGCCACCACCCGCGCCGTGCTCCAGCGGATCGGCATCCCGGAGGCGGCGCTGGCGATGGCGACCACGCTGGCGCAGGGGCAACCGGGGCGCTGCGCCTGCCTGCTGGAGCGCGACTGGTGCCAGCGTCTGCAACGGTGGCAGCGGCTGACCGAGGATCTGGCGCGGTGCGATATCGGCGCGCTGCAACAGCTTGTCGCCGGCAAGTGGCCTCCCGCACCGCTGACGCTGGCGGTCGCCATGGTGCTGGAACAGGCGCGCCCGCTGCTCACCCGCCTCCCGTTCCCGCTGGCGGAGCGGGCGCTCGCCGTCTGCACGCAACTGGCGGAGATCCCCGCCAGAGCCGAGCGGCAAACCCTCCGCTGCGATCAGGCGTTGCTCGGGTCGATGATCGAGCTGCGGCGGCTGGTTGCGCGCGCGTAGTAGCCCCGCGGTGCAGAGAACGATTGATGATCACCCCACAATGCGCAATCATCGCGCCCAATCATGTTTAGTATGCTAACCCTGTTTCCGATCGCCGGGATCGTCTCGCTTGCCGCCGCCTACCTGCTGTGGGCAAAACCGCTGCAACTGCCGCAACCTAGCGACGACCCGCAGCCGCTCATCGCCGGCGGGGTCGCGCTGTCGCTCGCACTCACCCTGATCGCCGCCGTCGCCAACGCCCCCAGCAGCGAGCTTGGCATCCAGTTCACCCTCATCGAAGCCGCCGCCAGCGCCTCGTTTCTGGTGCAGATCATCTACCTGATCGGGCTGCTGCGCCACGGAACCCGTGGGCTCGGCTTGATCTTGTTGCCGGTCACCGGCGTCGCGCTGCTGCTGGTGCCACTGCTGCCGACCGGCCATCGCGGAAGCTGGCTGGAGGCAAGCTCTTGGCTGGAGGCGAGCCACCTCGTCGTCTCGATGAGCGCCTACGCGGTGATGACGCTGTCGGCGCTGCACGCGGTGATGCACCTCGTGCTCAACCGGGTGCTGAAATCGAAACGCATCCACCCCATCACCCGCGCCATGCCCCCCTTGGCCGATATCGAGACCCATATGTTCGCGCAGGTGCGCGGCACCTTGTGGCTGCTCGGCCTCGGCATTCTCACCGGGCTGAGCTGGCAGTGGATTGAATGGAACCATTTCGCGCTGCTGACCCACAAGGTGCTGCTCTCCATCGTCGCTTGGATCATGCTGCTGGTGATCGAAACCGGCCACCGCCGCAACGCCTGGCGCAACCGGGTCTCCAGCTATCTGGTGATCAGCGCCTACCTGATCATGCTGCTCGCCTACTTCGGATCCCGCTTCATCATGGCCGAGCTGCACCCCTAGACCCGCTTTTTCCCCTCCGTGTCCAATCTGTTGATCGCCATCCTGCTGCTGTTGCTGGTGGCGTCCGCCTTCTTTTCCGGTTCCGAAACCGCGCTGACCCGCGCCCGCAGGGTGCGGCTGCGGCTGATGCGCAAGCAGGGCAACCGCGGTGCCCACCTCGCCGATCAACTGCTGCAACAACCAGAGAAGATGCTGGCCACCATCCTGCTCGGTAATAACTTCGTCAACATCGCGGCCTCGGCGTTGGCCACGGCCATTTTCGTCAACCATTTCGGCGACGCGGGCATTCTCTACTCCACCGTGGCCATGACCCTGCTGGTGCTGGTCTTCTCGGAGATCCTGCCCAAAAGCATCGCCGTCGCCCACGCCGAGGCGATCAGCTGCCGGGTCGCAGGGCCGATGCGGGTCATCCAGTGGCTGCTAGCGCCGCTGCTGAAGGTGCTGCTGCTGATCACCGAGGCCATGCGCAAGCTGTTTCAGGTGCCCGAAGGGGGGGAACACACGGCGATGACCCATCAGGAGCTGGCCACCATGATCGATATGAGCGCCGAGAAGGGCATGCTCGATGCCGCGCGTGAACAGATGCTGAGCCAGAGCCTGCAACTCCATGAAATACCTATCAAACAGATCATGTCTCCGCGCACGGAGATGGTGCTGATCGATGGCAACAGCAGCGTGGATGCCGCCCGGCAAACCGCGCTCGACAACCCCCACTCACGCTATCCGGTCTATCTCAACGAACGCGATCACATCATCGGCATCATCCATCTGCGCACCCTGTTCAAGCTGAAGCATCGGGAGCAGAGCCTCGCCGCCGCCACCGTCTGGCACACCCCATCCTTTGTGCCCAACAGCCGCAACGCGCTGGCGCAACTATTTGATTTCCAGCGTAATCACGAACATATGGCGATTGTGGTCGATGAGCTCGGCGACATCGACGGCCTGATCACGCTGGAGGATATTATCGAGGAGATCGTGGGGGACATCGAGGATGAGTCCGATGTGCCCAGCGAGAGCGACATCTGGCCGCAGCCGGACGGCGATGTGGTGGTAGCCGCCACCGCCAGCCTGCACGAGGTCAATCAGCGCATGGATATCGCCCTACCCGAGGAGAGCGCCACCACCATCGGCGGCCTGATCATGGAGATACTGGGGGTAATTCCGGAAGGGAAGTTCTGTCTCATCACCCCGGATGCGCACCTGGAAGTGCTCAGCATGGATCAGCGGCGCATCAAACGGATACGCATCCACAAAACCGCATCGGAGGATGCGGACGACTAAACGGGAGTACTAAACGGAGCCGTCCCGGTTCTGCCTCACCCACGGAAAGCGGATCTCCTGCTCCTCCGCCCGGATCGACTGCAACCCGATCCGCGCACTCTCGTTGATCACGATCGGCGCCCGTAGGTTGGCCGTCACCCACTCGGAATCGACAAAGGGGTTCAACACCAGCAGCCAGATCGGCACATCGCCGGGACGAAGTTGCAGCAAACGCATCTCATCGGGACTCAGGGCGGGGGGCAGGCCGAGCCGCTGCTGATCCCACGGGGTGAGGACAAAGGCTGCCTCGATGTTATCCATTGACTGCAGGCAGATGTAGTCCCCGTGGCCGGGATAGATCATCGCAAAGTGGAGGTCATCGGGAAAACCGGCCAGCCCCTGCGGAAAGAGGTAGCTTCCTTCTCCCGCGTCGCACGCCCCCGTCTCCACCTCGTCACTCATCTCCTGTTGTATGACCACCATGATAGCCCCCTTGTCGTAACCAATCCATCACACTGGCGGCGCTGGCCGCCCGGTTTTCCTTCTTAATCAATTCATATATTTCCAAGCGGTGCACCGGAATATCCGCCGGGGCATCGATCCCGATCCGCACCACGAACTCATGGCGCACATCCTCGATCACCACCCGGATATCATCGTCGATCCGAATCGCCTCACCGATCCGGCGGCGCAACACCATCACGCCGTCATCCTCCCAACGCGCTAACGGAGAAAATTGACCAAACTCAACGACTGCATCGCGGCAACCTGTTTGTAGCTCGCCTGCAAGGCAACATCCGACAACTGGATATCCGACACCAGCTTGGGTATATCCACCGCCTCATGGGTGTTGATCCGCTTGTCCAAGATGGTTTTCATGTCCTGATGGGAGGTTTTCAGCGAGTTCAATGCCGCATATTTGGCACCCGCACGCGCATCCAAGTCCACTATCTGCCCGCGCGCGGTATTCAGATCCCCCAACGCCGTCTGAATGTCGGCCACCGTGTTGTTCTGCAGCCCCTTCAACAACTTCATCAACGCATTGAAGCTGTTCACAAATCCGGGATCGTTGCCCAATTCACTGCTCACCACCGATTGGGTCTCGGTGATATTGACCGTGCGCGCCGTTGTACTGCCGTTGTAGGTCGCGGTGCTGGTGGCGACATCGACACTCCAGGGCGCGGTATCGGTCGCCGTGCCGGAAAAGATATAGACGCCGGCATACTTTTTGTTGGCATCGTTTGTCACTTGGTCGAGCAGATGCTGCACCTCCGCGCTGGCGGCGGTACGCTCCGCGGCGCCCACCGTGGATGAGGATTGCTGAACCGCCAGCACCTGCGCCCGCGCCAACGCCTTCTCTATATCCATCAGGGTGGACTGGGTCACGGCGAGGCTGCTCTGCGCGGCATCCACCGCCGTCACCGCATTGGTCTCCACCGTTCGCATCTGGCGCAGGTCAAGCGACAGTTTATAATCGAGCGCCGCCTGGGCGGGCGTCTGAAAGCGGGTGCCCGCCGCGATATCGGCGTTGGCCTTGGTGCGAACCGTCTGCTGCTGACGAATCCCCAGCAGCAGGT
The DNA here is from genome assembly GCA_015489095.1 of Mariprofundaceae bacterium. Taxonomy (GTDB): domain Bacteria; phylum Pseudomonadota; class Zetaproteobacteria; order Mariprofundales; family J009; genus S009-29. The sequence goes on from WFMN01000003.1 coordinate 10,167, forward strand.
TATCGTAAGGCTGAACCGAGGAGATCCTCATCGGATCAGCCCCATCAGGGAATCGAGCATCTGATTCGCCGTGGTCACGATCTTGGCCGAGGCCTGATAGGCGCGCTGAAACTTGATCATGTTAATCAACTCCTCATCCGTATTGACGCCCGACACCGAATCACGCTGTGATTTCAACGACGCAACCTCCGCCGTGCGGTAGGTCAACTGCCGCTGGGCGTTGGCCACATCCACGCCGTATGTGGCGGCGAGATCCGAATTGCGGCGATGGAGGCTGGCCGCGGTGGTGCCATCCACCGAAAGCTTCGTCTGCTGCAGTTGGAACATCGCCGACGCCGTTTGATTATCGGCAATAAAGATGTCGGATGTAGTGCTGTTGATCGTTCCGGTGTTGATCCGGCTGCTGTCGGCCGCCACCACGCTATCCACGGCAAGGCTGGTGGCGTCCCCGCCATGGAACAGACTGTTGATCTCGAAGGCGGCCAAAAAGTTGCTGGTATCGTTGGAAAACCCCACGGTTTGCCCATTCCCGGCAACCAGCTTCAGCTCCCCGTTGGCCGTGGTGGAGGCGGTAAGCGAGATCGGCGTCGTCGGCGGGGGAGCAGTCCCGTTAAACGCTGTCACCGCCGCATTGATCAACCCCACCACGCTGGCCGTGGTCGCGGTGCCGCCGTTGTCGGCGCTGTCATCCAGCTTGTTCACCGCCGGATCAATGTTGATGGTGAGCCCGCCGGGGTTTACCGACTTGCCTGTCGAGTCATAGAGGTGAATCTTAAAACTCCCCGCCTTGATCTGGTTGGCAAAGGGAACCCCGGAGGTGCCGATCAGCGAACTGGTCATCCCAAGCGCCGCCAACAGGTTGCTGCTGTCATTGGCCAGCGCCACCGTCTGCCCGCCACCGGCCGTCAACTTCAACACCCCGTTGCTCGAACTGGCGGTCAGCGAAAGGGCGGTGGCCGGAGGGGTGGCGTTGTAGTTGGTCACCGCCTGGTTGATCAACCCCACCACACTGGCCGTGGTGGCGACGCCGCCATGCGCGGCGCTATCATCGAGCACCGTCACCGTGGGGTCGATAGTAATGGTGAGCGGCGTGGTGTTCAGCTGGGCACCGGCGGCGTCGCGCAGATAGATCTCGAAGCTGCCGCTCTTGATGCTGCTCGCTTGACTCACCCTCGAGTCGGCCAGGGCAACCGTGCTGTTGGGCACCGCGGTCGATGCGGTCAGGGAGGATTGTCGCGTACTGACCGAAACCAGCGCGGACTGACCCGAGATGATGGTGGAGCCCCGATTCACCGACGACCCCTGACTATAGACCTGATTGGCGCCGAAGATGAGGTTTTTGCTCAAGCTATCGAGCGTTGCCAGATATTTGCCATAGTAGGTGTCGCGCAGGCTGACCATCCCGCCGATAGCACCGCTGGTGGAGATGCCGGAGAGCGGCACCTGAGGCGCGTTCTGCAGCACAATCTCTTGAAACCCACTCGCGGTAACCGATGTTCCCCGCACCAACTGGTGTGCGATGTTGTCTTGAACCAGCAGATCGCCTCCCGGCGTCTGCACCAGCAGGCTGCCATCCGGATTGACCACCCGTTGGATCGGGATGATCACATTCAGATCCTGCAGCGCCTGCTCCCGCTGATCACGCAGATCATTGGCGGCGCTCGCCGCGGTGTGCCCCACCTCCTGCCGCACGATCTGGCTGTTGAGCGAGGCGATCTGCTGGATCAAGAGATTCGCATCGGCCAGCTTCTGGTCGATCAGCTGATCCACATTGACCTGCTCGGCGCGCAACTGGGTGTGCATATTGGTCAGTGTCGTCACCACCTCTTGGGTTGCCACCCCGACATTGATCTTCTGCGCGCTATCCTGCGGGTTGTTCGCCAACTGCTGCCACGAGGCGAAAAAATGGTCGAACGAGGCCGACAGACCGGTCGCGGAGAGGCTGCCGAACACGCTCTCAATGGCGGTAAGCCCCCGGGTGACCCGTGTCCACATCTGCTTCTGCCCGGAACTGGTACCCAACGAGCGCTGAATGGCCAGATCCACCTGACGGGTAATCGCCGCCAACTTGGCACCGCGCCCGAAGTTGAACCCCCCAGTGGATTCCGGCGCCAGTGTGGCTAGGTCGGGGCGCTGGCGCGAATAGCCGGGCGTATTGACATTGGCGATGTTGTGCGACAACACATCCATCGCCCGCTGCTGCGTGGTGAGGCTGCTGGCGCCGATATTGAGCGCACTGTTGATGCTCATCTGACGCCGCCGGGACGGTAGGTCTGCGGTTTTTGAATCACGCCGATACTCTGCAACAGATTGGTGGTCACATCGGCAGCCGCCTTGGCGCGGATCTGCCCATCCTGCATCGCCTTCTCCAGCGACACCATGCGTTGATACAGGTTACGCCGCAACGCGCGCAGCGCATCGTCGGCCTCGTTGCTGGTAGCCAAGAACTCGGAGAGCGGCAGCTCCTCCGGCACCCCGTTTTCCTTCAGCACCCGACGGCAGGCGGCCTCGAGCTCCGCCATCTTCCCCCGACACGAAGCGCGCAACTCGCACAGATCGAGCAGCGCCTCGCCATCGAAACGGCGAATCGCCTCCTGCTCCATCATCATCACCTCTTCCAGTGTACTGGCGCAGCGATCCATCTCCTCCAGATAGACCCTCAGCCGGGCAAAGAGCCGCGCGCGATCCCGGGTCAGCTCCATGTCCGCTCCGCCAGCGCGTTGCGCACAATCCGCACCGCAACCTGCTTCTCGTTCATCTGGAAGGTACCCTTCTCCAGCGCATCACGGATCTCCTCGATCCGCTCCAGACGCACATCGGGCAGATCCGCCAGCATCACCTTGGCGCGCTCGTGCAGGGATGCGGCATCCGCCACCTTCACCCGGTCGCGGGCGCGCCCCCCCTTCGACTTGCCGGCGGCCTTGCTCCGACCGCCCTTGCTGCTCTGCACCGGCGTTCCGGGCTGTCGCACCCCACTGATCTGCACCATTACCTTACCCCCTCCGCCGCCATGGCGCGGTAGCGTTCCATCGCCGCGTTTGTCAACTTATCGGAGGCGGAAACAGCGGCTTGAACCGCCTGCTTCTCTCCTCCTCGATCCTGCTTCAACTGCCGATAAATCGCGGCCGCAATCCCCAACGATCCCTGCGCGCCGCCGGCATCGGCAATGGCCTGGTCCATCATCGACTGGTAGCTCTTCTCGGCAAAGCCGTGCGGCATGAACCCGGACTCCGGCACGCTTTTCCGCATCGACTCCATCATCTGCTGCAAAAACAGCGCCTCAAACTTCACGCTCGCCCGCCACAGCTTCTCGTCACGCTGCCCGGGTGGGGGCGGCGCCATCGGGCTGGAAGTGGGAATCGCGTAGTGCATATCCACCGCCTGACCCATTTACAGCACCCGCAGCTCGGCGTGCAGGGCACCCGCCGCCTTGATCGACTGCAGCACCGCGATCAGGTCGCTGGGGGTAGCCCCCACCGAGTTGAGCGCATCCACTAGGCTGGCAAGGGTCACCTGCCGCTGCAGCACCACCAACTTCGCCTTCTCCTCTTTCACCTCCACCCCGGTTCGGTTCACCACCTGGGTCTGACCACCCGCGCCGCCGAAGGCGTTGGGCTGGGAAACCTGGGCATTCTCGGTCACCGTCACGCTGATATTGCCGTGCGCCACCGCCACCTTGTCGATGGTAACCTCGTTGCCCATTACGATGGTACCGGTGCGCTCATCGACCACCACCACCGCCTTGTGATCGGAGTCCACATCCACCTGCTCCAGCTCCGCCACCAGCGAGACCGCGTCTCCCTTGGGGTTCCACACCTCGATGGTTCCGGCGTCAACCGCCTTCGCCATCCCCTCGCCGAAGTGGCGGTCAATCGCCTCCTTCATTCGGGTGGCGGTGGTAAAGTCGGGTACCCGCAGGCTCAACACCACCTTCTCTTGATCAGCGTGGATCCCGCGAGGAGCGGCGATCTCCACCCGCGCGCCGTTCGGAATCCGCCCCGATGTGGGGTGCCCCTTGGTGGTGGTGGATGCCTTGCCGGAGGCGGTAAAACCGCCGATCGAGATGCCACCTTGGGCTACGGCATAGACCCGTCCATCACCCGCCGTCAGCGGAGCGACCAGCAAGGTGCCGCCCCTAAGGCTCTTGGCATCCCCCATGCTGGAGACCACCACATCGATCGTCTGGCCGGGGCGGGCAAAGGCGGGCAGCTCCGCGGTCACCATCACCGCCGCCACATTCTTTGGCTTCATCGTACTGATCTGACTACGAATATTGATACCAAACCGTTCCAACATGGCAGCGATGCTATTGATGGTAAACGGCGACGAATTGGAAGTGTCGCCAGTGCCATTCAGCCCCACCACAATGCCATACCCGATCAGGGCGTTGCTGCGCACCCCCTCGATGGTTGCGAGATCCTTGATGCGCTCGGCCACCGCCAACTGCGGCACCATCGTCAACAAAGCAAGAAGCAGTAACCGTTTCATCGCGTTCTCCTTAGAAGGGCCAGATGGCGTCGAGCGTCTGCCCCAGCCACCCCTCGTGGGCCACCGAGGCCAGCTCGCCACCACCGCCATAGCTGATCACCGCCTGCGCCACCTTGGCCGAGGGGATGGTGTTGTCCGAGGCGATATCCTGCGGGCGCACCACACCGGAGAAGGTCAGCTCCTGCGGCTGCTGGTTGATGGTCACCTGCCGCCGCCCCTGAATGCGCAGGTTGCCGTTGGGGAACACCTCCACCACCACCGCCGTCACGCTGGCGGTCAAGGTGTCTGAATTGTTGGTGCTGCCGGAGCCGGCAAACGATTTGGTGTTGCTCAAATCCAGCGCCGAGCTGGGGCTAAAATTGGGGTTCTTCTTGGAAAAGAGCGAGGTAGAGAGGCCAAACGCGGCGTTCACCCCGGTTTTGTTGCTGCTGGAGCGATCCTTCTTGGTGCCCAAGGAACGGGTGGCACTCGCCTTTTCCGACACCAGCACCGTGACCAGATCGCCGATGTGGGCGGCCTTGGGATCGGTAAAGAGCTTGGAGCCGGTGTTGTTCCACAGCGATCCCCCCTCGGTATGCGGCTTCTGCGGTGCACGCAGCGCCTGATCCACAATCGGCTTGCTCTTATCCTCCGTCACCGTGGAAGCCCTCGGCATGCAGCCCGCTGCCAAGGTAGCCGCCACCATCACCAGCACCAATCTGATCATCCTGCACCTCCACCGAAGGCGACGCGCACCGTATGGGCGTTCACCACCGTACCTTGAACCTGCCGTTTGCTACGCAGGTTCTCCACCAGCACCAGCTCCCCACGACGGGCGGAGCGGAGCGCCTTGCCGGCGGTGGTTACCTGCACCGCCCCGTAGCGCGCCTCGATGGTCACCAACTGCCCGCGCTTGATCATCGGCATCCGGTGGGTCATCGCGACATAGATCGGCTCGCCCTTGCGCGCCCGACGCAGCAGCCGCAGACCATCCACCGCCGCCGGCGATGAAAAACCGCTGCCATTGCGCCCGGCAATATCGACCCTTCGCATCGTCACCATACTAGGGTTAAGCATGGCGCGTGCCGGAATATCGGACTTGGCCACCGCCACCCTCGCCCACCACTGCACCTCGACCCGCACATACCAACGGCGCGCCCTAGCGCCACCTCTGCGGGCGCCATGACCTCGCGCAACCTGCTCTGCAATCAGCGAAAAATAGCGCGGGTGACCGTGCAGCGGGGGCAGGCTCCAGCGCAAGGCACCCGCGTGATCAGGCCAGTTGCTAACCGAAACCAGTGATGCGGTCGCGCCGTCCACGGTAACGCCTGCGGCAAAAAAGTCGTACAACGACTGCCGCAAGGCAGAATCTTCCGCACCCCCTTTCGCCTGCGCGGGCTGAGCCAGCGCGACCCACACCAGCGCAAACAGCGCGAGCAGCGGCAAGGAACGCATCGCCATCGCCCTATCGACGCAGTTGCGCGGCCGTCTTCAACATCTCGTCCGCCGCCTGAATCGATTTCGAGTTCATCTCGTAGGCCCGTTGTCCGGCAATGAGGTTCACCATCTCCTCCACCATGTTGACATTGGACATCTCCAGCATCCCTTGGCCGATCTCGCCCAAGCCGTTGGAGCCTGGCGTGCCGGTCACCGGGGCACCGGAGGCGGCGCTCTCCTGAAACATCGAGTTCCCGAGCAGGGTCAACCCGCCGGGGTTGGAGAAATTGACCGTCTGAATCTGGCCGACATTGGTGGTTTGGGCACCCGGCTGGGTGACCGACACCGTCCCATCGGCACCGATATTGATCTGCAGCGCATCGCTTGGAATGGTGATCGCCGGCTGTAGTGGATTACCGTTGGGATCGACGATCTGGCCGGTGGAGTCGATCGCAAACGAGCCGGAACGGGTGTAGGCGGTCGAGCCGTCCGGCAACAGCAGTTGAAAGAAGCCCTGCCCCTTGATAGCGAGGTCGAGCGGGTTGGTGGTCTGCTGAAAGCTGCCCTCGCTGAAGATGCGCTGCACCCCCGCGGTCTGCACCCCGAGTCCGATCTGAATCCCGCTCGGCACCTGGGTGCCCGACGCGCTGGCGTCGGCGCCGGCGCTTTTCACCTGCTGGTACATCAGATCCTGGAAATTGGCGCGCCCCCGCTTGAAGCCGGCGGTATTGGCGTTGGCAAGGTTGTTGGAAATCACATCCACATTGGTGTTCTGTGCTGTCATGCCGGTGGCGGCAGACCATAGTGCTCGCATCATAATTCAGATTCTCCTTTTATCCGACGCGGGCAACCTTCTCGGACAACTGAGAAGCTTGCTGGTTATATATTTCAACGACTTTCATCATATTCTGGAACGATCTGGTGACATCGACCATCTTCGCCATGCTCAACACGGCGTTCACATTGGACTGCTCAAGCGCGCCATGCACGATCGCCGTCCCCTTCGGACGCCTCCTCGTGACATTGTTCAGATCGGTGACAAACAGGGTGCCTCCCACCTTATGCATCCGGGCGGGATCATCGATCTGCACAATCCCGATTGTGGCCACCTTGGTGCCGTTGACGGAAATCCCCCCGTCCTTCGCCGCCGTCACCTTGCCCGGCGGCAGCACAATGGGAGAGCCATTCTCATCCAAAACCGGCAGGCCGGATTGGTTCACCAGCCCCCCACCCTCCTTCAACATAAAGTTGCCGGCGCGGCTGTAGACCTCCTCGCCATCCGCCTGTTGCAGCCGGAAATAGCCCTTGCCCTGAATCGCGAAATCCAGTGGGTTGTCGGTCTGGCGAATCACCCCCTCGCTGGTATCGACAAACTGTTTTCCTTGGGCAAGATAGGCCGACGGAATCCCATCATCGCCGCCATTCCGCATCACATCGGATAGTTTGGTGGAGAACGAGGTGTGGTCGGCCTTGAAGCCGACTGTATTGATATTGGCCAGATTATTGGCGATCTGATCCATGCTCAACTGCCGCCGTAAATCGGCCGCCGAGCCCGCCAGATAGTACCCTGCATCCATCGCAATCCACCTCCGTCGATCTGCACTCCCATCGGGAGATGGACAACTTAAAGCAAAAGTCACGCCAACAGGAAAGATCACCTACAGAAGAGTATTTTTACTTTTATATTACAGATAGTTAAGAATGACGCGCAACCTCGGCTCGGTCGCCATCCCGTCAGAAACCACACTACCCGACGGGGGGGATTAGCGCGAATAGCGGGCAGCTTTTTCCGACAGCCTCCGGTCGGTGCGATAGAGAAACGACAAAAGCTCTGCCACCAGTTGGTAGGCCTCTTCGGGGATCTCACTGCCGACCGGCACCTGCGCCAGCAGCTGCACCAGATTGTCATCGCGATGGATATGCACCCCGGACTCGCGCGCCAGCTCCATGATTCGCTTGGCCACCTCGCCAAACCCCGCCGCCAGCACCTTGGGTGCAGCGCCGCTCTCCGCCTCGTAACCCAGCGCCACCGCCGCCTGTTGATCACGCGCCACGGCGATCACCCCGCACTTCAGACCACAATATCATGCTCCATTCCACGCTGCTGGGGCAGTCCGCTGACCAACTCACCATCCACTCCCGTCGATTCCTGCTGCCGCAACCAAGCGAGAAAATCGGGGCGCAACAGCTCGGCCGCCTCTCCATCGCGGGCAAACAGACGCAGCCGCAACGGCTCCTCCTTGCCCCCTTCCAGCGCGAAGGCCACAGGCCCCAGCCAATCGAGATCCAGCCGCCCGTGGAGCAGAAAGTGGTCGCCATCCCCCCGCCGCTCCACCACGCCGCGCGCGCGCCCATCACCGCCGTCATCGCCGACCAGCACGCGGTTGCTATCGGCGGCGAGCGACAGGCTAAGCTCCCCCCTGTCCATGGCGCTCCATCCATGACTGGAGAGCACGGCATGCCGATCCTCCTTGGCATCGCCGGACGACGACGCACCGCCGCCGCTTTTGTCCAGCGCCTGCTGGCGCAACATCTCCATCAACACCTGATGCGCCTGAAACTGGGTCAACAGCCGGAACTGGGCCGGCATCGCCTGCCCCATGATCTGCAGCCACACCTCCCCCATCGGCACATTGGGCGGCACCTCGGCACGCAGACGGTAGCCCCCGATCAGCAACAGCGCCGAGCCCGGCGGCCCTTCGCCCGGCACCAGCTTGGCTTGCAACACGCTGCCATTGGGCCACGGCAGTACATGCGCCCCCTCGGCGACCTTGGTGCCCTGCGGCATCCCCATCATCTGGGTGCCGAGGATCGACAGCATAACGGCTACCCCTTCACGCTACGCCGCCGTGGTTGCATCACGACGGCGCGCTGTTGCCATGCACCTGCAACAGCAACTTCACCTGCGCCAGCGGTAGATCCAGCTCGCGGGCGATCTGCTCCGCCGCCATCCCCTCGCGCTTCAGACAGAGCAACCGGGCAAGCTTGGCCTGGCCGCGATCCCCTTGGGAAGTGGTGTCGCGCCGCGGGTCGGGTTGCGGCGCGGGTCTGCTGCCCACCACCACCTCGCGCGAAGGCGGGGGCGGTGATGGGCGGGGATCCGCCATCTCCGCCAACAGCGGCATCAGGGCGTTCAACTGTTCGGATGCCTCCTGCAACTGGGCGCTGGCGGCATCGAGCTTCAGCTCCACCTCCCGCTGACGACGCGAAGCCTGCAACCACAACAGCCACAGCCCGACCATCGCGATCACCATCACCCCGTCAATCACCAGTGCAATCACGCCCTGCCAGGAGTCAATATCCATCGATCCACCCATCCAGCGCGTTGTCAGCCGAAACAGTCGATGTGCCCCGCATCATCGCGTGTAGGGGGCTTGGCCACCGGCGTAGCTGGCGCGGATGGCGACGGGGCGGGCGGCTCCCCGCCCGCCCCTTGCTGTTCATCGTGGTGATGCGCATCCGACTGCTTTTCCCGTTCCTGCTGCCGACGGCGCCGCTGCCCACGGTCGGCGATGGCCGCTGGCGCGATCGCCGATCCCACGGGAGCAACGGGAATGGTATCCATCAGTCACCATCGAAGCCCATGTAGCCACGCAAACGCGCCACCATCTGGCTATGGATCTGCGACACCCGCGATTCCGTCAACCCCAACACCAACGCCACCTCCTTCATATTGAGCTCCTCGTAGTAGTAGAGCGTCAGCAACACCGCTTCCCGTTTGGGCAGCCGCTTCATCGCCTCCGCCAGCCGCTCCACAAATTGAATCATCGCCGTCTGGTTCTCCGGCATGAGTTCCGGATCTCCAGCGATGGCATCGAGCACGCTCAACGCCTCGTCGTCGCTGCTCCCCGCCGGCAGATCCTCAAAATGGACCACCGACATCGCCCGCACCTGATCAAGACGCATGCGATACTCGGCAAGATCAATCCCTAAAAACTCCGCGATCTCCGCCTCTTCCGCCGGCCTTCCCTGCTGCTGCTCGATCTCCGCCATCGCCTGCTGCAACTGCCGTGACACATCACGCAGCCCGCGCGGCATCCAGTCGAACGCGCGCAGATAATCGACCATCGCCCC
>WFMN01000004.1 GCA_015489095.1 Mariprofundaceae bacterium
AAAATCGAGCCGCGCGCCACCGATCTCCCAATGGTTGGGAACCGTGTCCGTGCGTGGCTCGCCCCAGCGACGCAGCTCCACATTGGCCGTCTCGTCCGCCCCGTCCGGCACCGAATCGTGCACGGGGTTGGGAATCTCCAGCAGCGCGGCGACGAAGGCCGCTTCCGCCGCTTTCGCTTCGGCGCTCACCTGCTTGATCTTCTCCGCCACCGCCGCCATTTGGGCGAGCTCCTCCTCCGCCGACTCCCCGTTCCGTTTCTTCACGCCGATCAGCTTGGAAACCCGGTTGCGCTCCGCCTGCAGCGCCTCCGCCTGCTGCTTGCAGTCGCGTTGGCGCTGATCGAGCTGCTCCGCCCGCCGCCACGGCGACCCCTCGGCCACCAGCTCCGGCGAGCGCCGTGCCAGCGCGGCAGCCAGCTCCGCCTTGTGCCGACGGAAGGCGTTGCGATCAATCATCGTTCAATCCCAACTCCCCCTGTACCGACTCCCCGCCGGCAGAAGGTACGTCGTCATCAACGACCTCCGCATCAACACCGTCGCTCTCCTGCTCATCCTGCTCATGTTCCGGCATCCGGCAGACGGCGATCACCCGCTCCGCCTCGTCGGGACAGGGGATCAGCGTTACCCCCTTGGTGTTGCGCCCGATCACCGAGATCTCGCTCATGCGCAACCGCACCAAGCGGCCGAAGTTGGTCACCACCATCACCTGATCGTCATCCAACACCTGCACCGCCGCGACCATGTCGCCGTTACGCCCGCCGGTTTTCAGGCTGAACACCCCCTTGCCGCCACGGTGCTGGCGGTTGTAGTCGCTCACCTGACTCCGCTTGCCGAAGCCGCGCTCCGACACCACCAGCAGGGTGGCGCGGTCGGCCACCTTGGTCAGGGCGATCACCCGATCCCCCTTCGGCATCCGGATCCCGGTCACCCCCTTGGAGTTGCGCCCTACCGCGCGCACATCCTTCTCAGAGAAGCGGATCGCCTTGCCGCCGCTGGTGGCCAGCAGCAGATCCTGCTCGCCATCGGAGATCACCACCGAGATCAACCCGTCCTCCTCCTCCATGTTGATGGCGATGATGCCGGTGGAACGGATCTTGCCGTAGGCGGAGAGTACCGTTTTCTTCACCAACCCGTTGCGGGTGGCCATCACCACATAGTGCTGATCATCGAACTCGCGCACCGAGAGGGTCGCCGCCACCGTCTCTCCCTTCTCCACCGGCAGCAGGTTGACCAGCGCCCGACCGCGCGCCGCACGCCCAGCCTGCGGGATTTCATACACCTTCTTGCAGAAGACGCGCCCGTAATTGGTGAAAAAGAGTAGATAATCGTGGGTGGAGGCCACAATCAACTGGGCGACGAAATCCTCCTCTTTGGTGGTCATCGCCTTCTTGCCCTTGCCGCCACGCCGCTGGGCGCGGTAGAGGGCGGCGGCGTTGCGTTTGATGTAGCCCTCGTTGGAGATGGTGACCACCATATCCTCTTCGGTGATCAGATCCTCCACCGACAACTCGGCGGACTCCACCACAATCTCGGTCTTGCGCGGGGTGGCGAACTGGTCACGCACCGCCAGCAGCTCCTCCTTGATCACCCCCATCAGCAGCGCCTCGTCGGCGAGGATCGCCTTCAGACGGGCGATCTCCTGCTGGATCTTCTCGAACTCCTGCTTGATCTTCTCGCGCTCAAGCCCGGTCAGCCGGTGGAGACGCATGTCGAGAATCGCCTGCGCCTGCTTGTCCGACAGCCCGAAGCTGGCCATCAGCCCCGTTTTCGCCTCCGCCGAGGTCTGGCTGCCGCGGATCAGCTTGATCACGGCGTCGATATGGTCGAGCGCGATCAGCAACCCCTCCAGAATATGGGCGCGCGCCTCCGCCTTGGCCAGTTCAAACAGGCAGCGCCGCGTCACCACCTGACGGCGGTGGTCGATAAAGTGCAGCAGCAGTTCGCGCACTCCACACAGCTTGGGCTGCCCATCGAGCAGCGCGAGGTAGTTGCAACTGAAATTGCACTGCATCTGGGTATATTTGTAGAGGTTGTTGAGGATCACCTCGGGGATCTCGTCGCGCTTGAGCTCGATGACAATGCGCATCCCCTCGCGATCCGACTCATCGCGCAGATCGGCGATGCCGGTCAGCTTCTTGTCGCGCACCAAGTGCGAAATCGCCTCCACCAGCTTCGCCTTGTTGACCTGATAGGGCAGCTCCGTCACCACCAGCGATTCCCGCTTGGTGCGGCGGTGGATCTCCACGATCGCCCGCGCCCGCATGGTAACCGAGCCGCGCCCGCCCATGAACGCCTGCCGCATCCCCTTGCGACCGTAAATAAAACCACCGGTCGGGAAATCGGGCCCCGGCATCAGCTCCATCAGCGTTTCGTCATCGACATCGATGTTGTCGATCAGCGCCACGGTCGCGTTGATCGCCTCGCCCAGATTGTGGGGCGGGATGTTGGTCGCCATGCCGACGGCGATCCCCTGCGAGCCATTCACCAGCAGGTTCGGAAACTTGGCCGGCAGCACCTTGGGTTCGGAGAGCGATTCGTCGTAGTTGGGGCCGAAATCGACGGTATCCTTGTCGATATCCGCCAGCAGCTCGCTGGCGAGGCGGCTCATGCGCGCTTCGGTGTAACGCATCGCCGCCGGCGAATCGCCATCGACCGAACCGAAGTTCCCTTGGCCGTCCACCAGTACATGGCGCATGCTCCACGGTTGCGCCATCCGTACCAAGGCGTCATAGACCGCGGTATCGCCGTGAGGATGGTATTTACCGATCACATCACCGACCACGCGCGCCGACTTCTTGAACGGCTTGTCATAGGTGCTGCCGAGATCCTGCATCGCGTAGAGGATGCGGCGATGCACCGGCTTAAGCCCATCACGCGCATCGGGAAGCGCCCTGCCCACGATCACGCTCATGGCGTAATCGAGGTAGGAGCGTTTCATCTCTTCTTCGATTAGAACCGGCACCGCCGGGTTAAGTGTTTCATCCATTGCTCAATAAACCCTTCTATCCCCTCAAAAATAGGTGGGCATGATAGCCGCTACGCCACCCGATGTGAAACAATGCGGCCACCACTACTCCGACAGGCGGCCGAACTTGCGCATCAACTGCTCTTGGGCGCACTTGCGCGCCGCGCGCATCTTCACCCGCTGATAGCTCCCATCACTGCACAGACGCCACGACCCACTGTTGTCATCGAGGTAAACCCGCAGCCCGTCGTGCACCACCTTTCTCGATAACTTCTTGTTTTCGATAGGAAAGCAGCTCTCCACCCGATGCAGAAGGTTGCGCACCATCCAATCCGCGCTGGCGCACAACACCTCCGGCTCGCCGCCGTTGTGGAAGAAAAAGATCCGCGTATGCTCGAGAAAACGCCCCAACACCGAACGGACACGGATATTCTCCGACAGCCCCTTGATCCCGGGACGGAGGCAGCAGATACCGCGCACGATCAGGTCGATCTTCACCCCAGCTTGGGACGCCCGGTAGAGCGCCTTGATGATCTCCGGCTCCTCCAGCCCATTCATCTTGGCGATGATCCGCGCCTGCCCCCCCTGCTCGGCGTTGGCGATCTCCAGGTTGATGCGCTCGATCAGCCCGCTACGCAGCGAAAAGGGCGCCTGCAGGATCTTCTTCATTCTGGTCGCCCGCCCCATCCCGGTAAGCTGCTGAAACAGGTGATGCACATCGCTGCCCAGATCCTGATCGGCGCTCAACATGCCGAAGTCGGTGTAATAGCGGGTGGTGATCGCGTGGTAGTTGCCGGTGCCGAGATGGACATAACGGCGGATCTTGCGCCCCTCGCGCCGTACCACCAGCAGCATCTTGCCGTGGGTTTTGTAGCCCACCACGCCATAGACCACCTGCACCCCCGCCGCCGAAAGCCGGCTGGCGAGGCTGATATTGTCCTCCTCGTTGAAACGGGCGCGCAGCTCGATCACCGCCACCACCTGCTTACCGGCGCGGGCCGCCTTGGCGAGGGCGTCCACAATCGGGCTGTCCGGCACCACCCGGTAGAGGGTCTGCTTGATCGCCAATACCGCGGGATCGGCCGCCGCCTGCTGCAGAAAATCGACCACCGGCTTGAAGCTTTGGAACGGGTGGTAGAGCAGCAGATCACGCTGGCTCAGCAGTTGAAACATGTCGGTCTCATCCCCGCTCACCCCTTCCGGCAGCCCCTGCTCATAGGCCGGATACTTCAGATCCGGGCGATCCACCTCGTCGTAGATCGCCTCGAGGCGGGAGAGGTTCACCAACCCGTCCACATGGTAGAGATCCTCCGGCGCGAGCTTGAACTGTTGCAGCAGAAAGGCCGCGCGATCCTCGTGACACTTGGTGGAGACCTCCAGCCGCACCGCCTGGCTGAAGCGGCGCTCCAGCAGCTCGCCCGCCAGCGCCGATTTGAGGTCGTCGATCTCATCCTCGTCCACAATCAGCTCCGAGTTGCGCGTCACCCGAAACTGGTGGCAGCTCTTCACCCGCAGCCCCGGAAAGAGCTCCCCCACATGGGCGTGGATGATGGAGGAGAGCAGCACAAACCCATCGGCGCAGCCGGCGATGTCGTCCGGCAGGCGGATCAGGCGCGGCAACACCCTTGGCGCCTGCACCACCCCGTTATGGGCATTGCGCCCGAAGGCGTCGCTGCCATCGAGCTCGACGATGAAACTGAGCACCTTGTTCATCAGTTGCGGAAAGGGGTGGGAGGGATCCAGCCCGATCGGGGTCAGCAGCGGCAGCAGTTCATCACGAAAAAAACGGTGAATCCAGCGCTGTTGCGCCTCGTTCCAGTCCCCACGCCGGATCACATACACCCCCTCCTCTTCCAGCGCCGGAAGCAGCACCTTGTTGAGTAGATGGTACTGGTCGGCGACCAGACGCTGCACCTTGTCGCGAATCAACATCAGCAGCTCGTGCCCCGACAGCCCGTCCGCTCCAGTGCGCAGCGAGTTCACCTCCATGCGGTGCTTGATAATCGCCACCCGCACCTCGAAGAACTCATCCATGTTGGCGCTGCTGATGCACAAAAAACGCAACCGCTCCAGCAGCGGCACATCGGGGTCGCACGCCAG
>WFMN01000005.1 GCA_015489095.1 Mariprofundaceae bacterium
GCCGTTGAGCGCAGCGGCCGCCTGCGCCGGCAGCAGCAAGCGCACTACCGGAAGCGTGAGCTCACCGTCCACCAGCACCCCTCCTTGGATCAGCTACCACCGCTCAGCAACGCGGTGTTGTTCAGCAACGAGCTGCCCGACGCCTTTCCCGTGCGCCGCTTCCGCCTGCGGGGCGGCAGCCTGATCGCGCGGCAGGTCGCCTACGACGGCAACCGCTTTGTCTGGCAAGACGCGCCATCGCCGCTTACCGATGAGCCGGAGATCAGTGAAGCGATTCGCAGGCGCTGGCCGGAAGGGTATTGCAGCGAATGGAACCCGCACCTCGCGCCCTGGCTGGCCGCGTGCGCGCAGGTGGCGGAGCAATCGCTCCTCCTCTGCGTCGATTACGGTTTTGATCAGGCGGAGTACTACCGCCCTGAACGCAGCGATGGCACCCTGATGGGTCACCGCGACCATCAGGTAGTGGAGGATATTTTCGCACATGCCGGAGCGTGCGACATCACCGCCCATGTCGATTTCACCGCCCTCAATCGGGCTGCGGAGCGCGCGGGGTTTCGCGGCGTAGCCTTCATGCCGCAGTGGGCATGGCTGGCGCAGTCACCCTCGGTACAACAGGAGATGGCCACCCGTGCCGCCGCCGGCGACCTCGCCTCGGTGCAGGCGATCTCCCAAGCCAAACGATTGATGATGCCGCAGGGGATGGGAGAGAGCTTCAAACTGCTGGTAGCCGCCCACGGCATCGCCCCCGACACACCACCCTACCTAGCGCCGTTTGACCGCCTCGAAAAGCTCCGGTAGGAGCGATAACGAACCACGAAGGCACGAAGAAAAAGGAACATGGGATGCCGGCGCAGGCCGGGATCCACAAATACCTTAGCCCACATGGATTCCGGGTTCGTCACACCGGACTTGATCCGGTGCCGGAATGACGGTTCCTCACTCTCTTCCCTCCGCGCCTCCGCGGTGAAAAGATTTGAACCACGAAGGCACAAAGACACGAAGGCAAAGAAATATGGCATTTCTCCTTACCCTCCGTGTCTCCGTGTCTCTGTGGTGAAAAAAACAGCTACTTACCGCGCGGGCGCACCCCGCACTTCATCGCCGACATTGATCGATGTGGCGGATTGGGTCACCAGCGCCAGCGAACCTCGCTGCTGCGGGCTGATCACCACCAGCGTAGCGATGCGCTCCGACGGCAAACGCACGGTTGCATCCCCTTTCGGGTCGGCAACCTCCCGCCCCTGCTGGAACACCTGCAGCTCCGTTCCCTGCCGCATCCCATCCGCGGTACCGATATCGATCGCCACCACCTGGTTCTGCCCCGCTTCGGCCGCGTTGTCGCGGATGTAGATCACCCGCCCCTGCACCCGATGCGCCGGCGGCGCGGGGGTGATGCTGCTGGCGGTGACGCGCGCGGGGCGCAGAAAATCGCCGCGGTCGATCTCTTGGAAGGCGCGCACCACCTTGGCGCGGTAGATATCGCCCGATTTCGACTCCACCTGCAACTGCCCCAGATGGAGGATCAACATCCCCACCGGTTGCGCGCTGCCGGGCGGGGTGATGGTCTCGCCCGGGCGATAGAGATCAAACAGATCGCCCGCCGCCGCCGGCTTGTCCAGACGGATATAGAGCTGGTCGTGCACACCGAAATGGAGCCGCCCGTCGCGCGCGCCCAGCACATAGCCCACGCCATGCACCGCCTGCGGCGCAATCAAATCCTGCCGCGCCAGCACGCCGAGCACCAGCTGGCGATCCAGCACCGCACTATCACGCTCCACCGGCTTGAAGCGCACCTGCGGATGGGGGCGCACCGTGGTCAGCCCGCCGCTTGTGGCCTGTTTGCGGCCATCAAACCAGATCTTGTTGCCGGGGTAGATCAGATCGGGGTTGGTGATCGTCAGGTTGTGCTCCCAAATCTTCAGCCATTGGTGCGGATCGCGAAAAAAGTGATCGGCGATATCCCACAGCGTATCGCCCTTTTTCACGATATAGGGCTGCTGCAGATCGGGCTTCAGTTGCAGTGCCGCGGGAGGCTCCACGGCGGCGGCGACACCCGCCAGAAGGATTATCAGTGGCAGCAGCAGCAATCGTAGTTGATTCATCGTGTTTTCGGCTCCTCTCCCCGCATCAGGCGTTCGATATTGGCACGGTGGCGCGCCACCAGCAGCAGCGATAGCACCGCCGCGACCACCGCATCAAGGCTACTGTTTCCCGTAACCATCAACAGCAGGGTCGGCACCACCCCGGCCACGATGGAGGCAAGCGAAACATAGCGGGTAACAAGGTAAAACAACAACCATGTCGCCACAGCCGCGACCGCGGCGAGCGGGTGCCACGCCGCCATCACCCCCAGCATGGTCGCCACCCCCTTGCCACCGCGAAACCCGAGCCAGACGGGGAAGAGATGACCCAGCACCGCCGCCAGCACCACCGCCGCCGTCAACAGCGGTTGCTGCAGGGGAAGCGACGCCGCCACCGGCAGCGCCCCCTTGAGCATATCGGCCACCAGCGTTAACGCCCCGACCTTGCGCCCACCGGCGCGCATGGCGTTGGTGGCGCCGATATTGCCGCTGCCGACCTCGCGCGGATCGACCCCGGCCAACCAGCGGGCAAACAGCAGACCGAACGGAATCGAGCCCACCAAGTAGGCGGCAACCTGCGCCACAAATAGTTGTATTAGATCGATCGCGTCACCCCCTGAGCCTAAGTAGTGTTGCGCTGTGGGTCAGCACCCCTTCCAAGGCTCCACCACCCCCGCAGTTCCCGCCCCGTCAACGCCAGCGCCAGCAGCAGTTGCCGCAGGCGGGTGCGGATGAATGTGCAGCGCACGCAGCCTCCGGCCGCGATCTGTTCTCGCACCTCCCGCCGCGGCACCACCGTCTCCCGCCAGAAACCGATCCGGTCGGGCAGCGAGGGGATCATGCGGGCAAAGATCCGCTCCGCTAGAAACGGAATCTGCTCATGATCGAGATGGCGCCGCAGCAGCGCGCGCTCGCGCCAATCCATCGCAGGACGCAACACCGCCAACACCCTATCCGGTACCGCCGCCCCCAGCCGCGCGGCCGCATAGCGCAGCGAAAAGTAGCAGGGACGCGCAAGCCCTAGCGCCTCTATCTGCGTCACCACCGGCTCCCACCCATCCTCCCGACTGATCCGATCAGCGAGCAGCGCGATATCCCACAGCCACACCATGCGCTCGAAGGAGTGCTTCAGGGCGTGGAAGCAGAGCCACGGCAACTGCAACCGATCCGTAACCAGCCATGCCGGACTGCCGGCAATGGTCGATGGCACGGCATGGGCAAAAAAGGTGTCGCCATCCAGCGGGGTCAACAGCCGCCAGCTACGGATCCGATCCGCCCCTAACGGCTCGTCATGGAGATCGATCAGCACACTGCCCCGCCCCAGCAGGTGCGGCTGCCAATCGTTGATCGGGGTAAACCCCAACCCCCGCAAGCGCTGAAGCGCCCGCGCCATCGCATCGCGCTTGACCAGCAGATCGAGGTCGGACTGCACCCGCAAATCGACCCGTGGATAGAGCTGCTCCGCCAGCGCCAGCCCCCGCAACACCACCACCCGCACCCCGTCATCGGCCAGCGCCTGCAGCACCTGGGCGGCGGCACGCCGCATCTGGCTGCGCTCGATCGCCTGCTCGCGCAGGGTGTCGGCCATCGTCTCGACCACAGCCTGCGGCAGCGTCACCCCATCGACGGTGAGCCGGTGCCACAGCAGCGCGCTCACCCCCTCCATGCGGGCGTGATACCAGAAATCGTCGTCCGCCAACAGCGGATCATCGCGGTCATACTCACCCCGCAGCAGCGCGGCAAACAGTCCGCGCCGATGGCTATGGATATCCCCATTATTTGACATCCGCCGCAGGCTAACCATAGACTAGGCCGGTTGTAACCACCAGACCGTTGCCAACAGGAGGATAGCACCATGCCCAACGCCCAACCACAACCCGCCAACACCTTCGCCTCTCGCCGCCGCCTGCTTCGCCTCGGCGCCTACGCGCCGCCAGCGATCCTCGGTGCCATGGCCATCTCCCAGCAGGATGCTTGGGCCAGTGGCGGCGACAAAAACTCCAACCATTCATCCGACAGCAACTCCAGCGGTGGCGGCAACGCCTCCTGCGCCCCCTGCTTCTGCGCCCCCTGCGGCCGCTCGGGCGAGAAAAACAGCAAAGCGTGCGACGATAAGCGCAAGCAGTGCACAACCAGCGGCAACAGCAACTCTGGAGAGAAACACTCCTAACCAACCCTCTCCATGCCCGACGCGGCATCGACCATCCCAAAGCAGCCGTCTCGGCTGCTTTTTTTTGCGCATGGCGAAGTCGCCACCCTACTCCAACAGGGGGCATCGCTGACCCTGCACCGCCACGGTTGCGCGCCGATCTCCCTCACCGGAACGCTGGCAACCGCGCTTGAACGGCATGCTTCCGGCAACGCCAGCCAAGCCGACCGGCGGCGGCTGGCCCAGCTCGCCCGCCACACCCCGGCGCTGGAGGGGATTGCTTCGGCCACCGCCTCCAGCGACGCCTATCGGCAACTGGTGTGCGACGACCTCGGCCTGCTGTTCATCGAACTCACCTTGCGCTGCAACGAGCGCTGCCTCCACTGCTACGCCGGTTCCGACCCGGAGCGGAGCGAAACGCTCTCCGCCGACGAGGTCAAGCGGGTGCTGGATGAAGCGCGCGCCATGGGCAACCCGCGCCTGCAATTCACCGGCGGCGACCCATTGATCCACCCCGATCTCGTCGCGCTGGTCGCCCATGCCCACGCGCTCGACTTCCCCACCATCGAGATCTACACCAACGGGCTGCTGCTGCACCAGAAGCTGCTGCAACAACTCACGCCGTTCCGCCCCCATTTCGCCTTCTCGCTCTACTCACACCTCCCACACCACCACGATGCCATCACCAGACTGCCCGGCAGCCATGCCCGCACCATGGAGGCCATCCGCCGCGTGGCGGCGATGCAACTGCCGCTGCGGGTCAGCATCATCACCATGGCGGAGAACCGCGACGATCTGGAGGCGACACGCCGACTGTTGATCGACACCGGGGTCGCGGCGGCGCAGATCGGTAGCGACACCGTGCGCGCCATCGGTCGCGGCAGCCGCCGCGCCGCGCCATCCTCGCAGCAAGCGCCGCAGCCCCTTCCCGCACGGAGGGGCAAGCTCTGCATCAGCGCCGATGGCCGCATCTACCCCTGCATCTTCTCCCGCAGTGTCGCGCTGGGTTCCATCCACCACGGTTCCATTCGCAAGCAGCTCGCGGCTATCCCCGTTCCGCAACCCCCAAGCGGACTCGA
>WFMN01000006.1 GCA_015489095.1 Mariprofundaceae bacterium
CTGTAGGAGCGGTTTCCAACCGCGAATTGCTAAAGCGTGTTCGCCTTGCTATCGAACAAACCATGGGCGATCTGAACAGTTGCGAATAGGGCTGAGTAGTTGCGGGAAAGATATGTAAAAACAAGGAGTTTGGTTGGATGAACATAGCAATGATTGGGTTGGGTCGCATGGGCGGCAATATGGCAAAGCGGTTGGCGCTGGGGGGGCATAAGGTGTTTGCCTACGATGTGGACCCCACGCCGGGGCAGGCGCTGGCCGCTGAGCTGGAGAATGTCACCGCGGTGGAGAGCTTGGAGGCGCTGGTCGCCGCGATGCCGGCGCCGCGCGTGTTGTGGGTGATGGTGCCGCACCAGTTTGTCGATAGCACCATCAAGGGGTTGTTGGCGGCCGAGGTGGATGCCGGCGATCTCATCATCGATGGCGGGAACTCCAACTACAAGGAGGGGCAGCGGCGCGGCGAGGAGCTGAAGGCCTTGGGGATCCTGTTTGCCGATTGCGGCACCTCCGGCGGGGTGTGGGGGCTGAAGAACGGCTATTCGCTGATGATCGGCGGCGAGAAGGCGGCGATCGATCTGGTCGCCCCCGCGCTCACCACGCTCGCGTCCAACGACGGCAAGGGGTGGGGGCACATGGGCCCTGTCGGCGCCGGCCACTTTGTGAAGATGGTGCATAACGGTATCGAGTACGGGATGATGCAGGCGTTTGCCGAGGGGTTCGAGCTGATGAAGGCCAAGGAGGAGTTCAACCTCGATATGCAGCAGATCGCCCGGGTCTGGCAGCACGGCTCGGTGGTCAGCTCGTGGCTGCTGGATCTGACCTGCGACGCACTGGAGCAGAACGGCGAGCTCTCCACCCTGTCGGACTGGATGGACGACTCCGGCGAGGGGCGATGGACCGTCAATGAGTCGATCGACTTGGCGATTCCGGCGCCCGTGCTGACGCTGGCGCTACAGATGCGCTTCCGCAGCCGGCAGAAGGAGAGCTTCGCCGGCAAGATCGTCAACGCCCAGCGGGCTGGTTTTGGTGGCCACGCCATCAAGCCGGCGGAGCACGGTGATGAGTGAAATCCACGAGGCGGCATCGCTGATCGGTACGCGGCGTCCGGAGCCATGCAACATCGTGATCTTTGGCGCTTCGGGCGATTTGACCAAGCGCAAGCTGCTGCCGGCGCTGGCGCACATGCATCGCTGGAATCTGATCGGGCCGGAATCGAAGATCATCGGCGTGGTGCGCGAGCGATGGGATCGCTCCCACTGGGTCAACTATGTACATGACCAGCTACTGAATTTCTTCCCCGACGCGGTGCTCAATCCGCCGTCGTGGCGACGCATCGCGGAGAAGCTCGATGTGGTGCATGGCGATCTGGGCGAGGCGGAGCTCTACCGCAAGCTCAAGGCGGCATTACGCACCAGTGAAGGCAAGTGCAACGCCATGTTTTATTTGGCGATTCCGCCCGATTGGCATGAGCGGGTCGCGATCCATCTGCGCGAGGCTGGGCTTGCCGACGAGGGTGAGGGATTCCGCCGGATTGTGGTGGAGAAACCGTTCGGCACCTGCCTGCGCACGGCCAAGGAACTCAATGCCAAGCTGCTGCGCAATTTCAAGGAGTCCCAGATTTACCGCATCGACCACTATCTCGGCAAGGAGAGCGTGCAGAACCTGATGGTGTTTCGCTTCGCCAACGCGGTCTTCGAGCCGATGTGGAACCGCAACTATATCGACCATGTCCAGATCTCGGTCGCCGAATCGCTGGGGGTCGAGTATCGCGCCCTCTACTACGACAAGGCGGGGGCGCTGCGCGACATGATTCAGAGTCATCTGCTGCAGGTGATGTCACTGGTGGCGATGGAGGCGCCGGTGTCGCTCGATGCGCGGGCGATTCGCGATGAGAAGCTGAAGGTGCTGAAATCGGTGCGGAAAATACGACCGGATGAGGTGGATAAGTATGCCGTTCGCGCCCAGTATGCCACCGGCGTGGTCGATGGTGAAAAGAGCGCTGGTTACCGCGATGAGCCGATGGTCGATCCCGCGTCAACCACCGAGACCTTTGCCGCGGTGAAGGTGTTTGTCGATAACTGGCGCTGGCACGATGTCCCGTTTCTGCTCCGTACCGGCAAGAAACTGCCGGCGCGGGTGTCGGAGATCGCTATTCGTTTCCGCAAGCCGCCGCAGAATCTCTTTGCTCGCTACAGTAAGGAGACGCCGTGTAATGAATTGATTTTTCGTCTGCATCCCGACGAAGGGATGGTCTATACCATCAACGCCAAGCAGCCGGGGCTGGCGCCCGAGTTGCGAAAGTTGCACCTAGATGCCCCCTACAGTGTCCCCGGCATGGGGGCGCCGGAGGCGTATGAGACCCTGCTGCACGATGTGCTGCTTGGCGAGGCGACCCTCTTTGCCAGCGGGAGCGAGGTGGAGGAGTCGTGGCGCATCGTGCAGCCGATTCTCGATGCGTGGCAGGAGAAAAAAGAGGTGCAGTTGTACTCGGCGGGAAGCTGGGATGTGCCGGGGATCGCGCGGTTGATGGAGGGGTGCGAGGGCGATTGGCGCGATCTCTCGGTCGATTCAACCCATGAATTTCACACGCTTTCCTGACAAGGAGGCGGTGGCGCATGCTGCCGCGCGGGCGGTGCGGGAGGCCTCTGCCGAGGCGGTGGCGAAGCGCGGGCTGTTTCACTGGGTTCTGGCGGGCGGCACCTCGCCGCGACGCTGCTACGCATTGCTGCGCGATGCGGAGATACCGTGGGCACGGGTGCACTGCTGGTTCGGCGATGAACGGCTGCTGCCGCCGGGCGATCCCGAGCGCAACGAAACCATGGCTAGGGAGGTGCTGCTCGATCATGTGCCGATTCCAGCCGGTCAGATTCACCCGATTGTCGGCGACGACCCGGTGGCTGCCGCCGAGCACTACGCGGCGGAGATGACGATGGTGGAGAAGTTTGATCTGATATTGCTCGGCATGGGCGAGGATGGCCACACCGCCAGCCTCTTTCCCGGTCATCCGACGCTGGAGATGGAGGCGCTGGCGGTGCCAGTGTTGGACTCCCCCAAGCCTCCGCCACTGCGGGTAAGCATGGGGTATCGGGCGCTGAACAACCACCGTCGCTGCCTGATTTTCGCCGCGGGTGCGGGCAAACGGGAGCCGCTCACCCGCGTGCGCAGCGGCGAGCCGCTTCCAGTGGCTAGGGTGCAACAGAGCGAGTGGCTGGTGGATGATGCCGCGTGGGGCGTAGCGGGCGCGGGTTCGGGTTAAACGCGCGCATCGCAACAAGCGGTTGGAAACCGCTCCCACGGGCTGTAGGAGGGGAATCCTTTCCCCGACCCCGTCCCTGGCCGCGATGCCGACTTTCTGCGAAGTCGTCATCAAAGACAACGCATCCCCAATTTTGGCGATGGAGGTAGGGAAAAAGGGCGGATAGCATTCGCCTTTTGTAGTAGATTGTGGTAGTCTCTGCCGCTTGGGGGCGCAGAGTCGATGGATCTGTCTGGAGGTTGCCGTAGTATGTCTCGTTTCTCCTATATGTTGGCCACGGCCATGCTGTTCCTGCTTGCTGCGTGTGGTGCGGGGAGCGGTGGTGGCGGTGTCGCCTCCGGCACCACCCAAGTAACCATCCCCTTCGCCGGCTCCGGCAACACAACCGTGGCCGGTGGCGCACTCACCACCCAGACCCAGACCACCGCGCCCGCCGCGGTGCAGTCGATGACGGTTACCGCCCAATCCGGTGGCACCGTGCTGGCGACCGCCAGCGCCAGCCGCCCCAATCTGGTGGCGACGATGAACCTCGCCAACGCCACCGGTGTCACCTTCTTGGTGCAGGCGTATGATGTGTACGGCACGCAGATTTATCAGGGGCAATCCGGCGCGACCAACCTCAACGGAACCCCGGTCACCGTGGGCGTGACCGAGCAGGTGGTGCTCGGCGGCGTGGCGGCGACCGGCCTGCCGGTGGCCAACGCCACCCTCACCATCACCGATGCCGCCGGCGCCACCCTGACCATGACCACCGACGCCGCCGGCAACTACCAGAAGGTGCTGCCGACCAACTTGGTCTATCCGCTGTTGATCGAATCGACCCAGCCCAACGGCACCGTGATCGCGGCGATGATGACGCGGCTGGGCAAGGTGCACACCAACACCTTCTCCACGCTGGCGGTTACCAAGGCGCTCGGCGTTGCCTCCTATTCGCAGATTGCGGGCGGGTTTACCACATTTACCAATACCTACGCCAATGCGACCACGCCCGCCTCGGCCATTATCCAATCGCTGGATGACGATATGACCCGCTCCGCTCAGCAGGTGATGCAGCAGCTTGGGCTGACCAAGTTCACCAAGCTGGGCAAGGCCGATCCGCTGCACGACGCCGGCTTCGTCGCCAACGGCACGGGTCTCGACGGGGTGATGGACTCGGTGCGCATGGAGGAGCGGGATGTGGATGGCGATGGCAAGGGCGATCTGGTGTTGGCCGGTCGTGGCGCCACAGGCACGCCGATCCTGAGCGTGCGTTCAACCACCAAGGGGCTGAATCGCGAGGCGGGCACGCTGGCGCTCTCCGGTGCGGCGGTGGCCGGCGACGATCTTGGGAACGGCGTGCCACTCACCGAGTCCGATTCGGTGGTAATAGATGCTTATGGGCTTTCGAACACAGTATCGACAGGAGCGACCCCAGCTGCAATTGGAATCACTAAACAAGATTTCAATCACTTGGTATCTGCTGTCTTGGATGGGTTCGATGAAGCCGGGGTGTCATTGGTTGATCCCTATAACCAAACGGTTATGCAAACTTTTGTTTCGCAACTTATCAGCCAATTGCAAACCACGCAGACCTTGGGGACATCATCACTGACAGAATCTTTTTTTTCCGGGGTGGCATCCTCCGTGACTTCCAGTCTGCGACCAGCGGTCGCAACGAATGGAAAGATCGCACCGACAATTGATGTGGGCTCCGCTGTTTTATCATCTTCGTCATCGGTTACGCCGCAGAAATTTTCTGATTTTCCAGTCAAATCACTGGGCGTGCTGGTTAGTGATGTGGGAACAGGTAATACGATTGGCGCCTCTAACACAAGTCGGAATATCGTTGTAACCCCACAAGGGAAAATCCATGCCGTTTTTCAGGGGTCGAGTGGCATCAGGGTGGCAAGTAGCAGCGATGGAGGCGTGAGTTTTACTCCCTCGGTATCGGTATACACGGCAGCATCGGTAGTGGAGCCCGAGATTGCGGTGAATGCAGCGGGGGATGTTTTCGTAGCGTGGATGGATCAGTACACTGTTTATGTTAGTCGTAGCGTGGATGGGGGCGCGACCTTTTCCAGCCCGGTTTCCGCTGGAACTGTTCGTCTTCCTGCAACGATCCATATGGCCGTGGATGGATCGGATATTTACATCGTATCTCGTTTTGCCTCTGTTGTTTTTGTGAGCCATGATGGGGGGATGACATTCAGCTCGGTTACCATCGGGGGGGCTGAGGTTTTTGCCGACATTCAGGTCGATCCCATATCCAAAAATGTCATTGTTCAAGCTGATAACCCTTCACTCAGCTATTGGGTTAGCACCGATAAAGGAGCCACCTTTGGAACCGTTGTCCATCCCAATGGCGCTATCTACTACAGTACATCGGCACTATCTGTGGGATCTCTTGGTCGATTCCTCTATGTCTCGGGATATGGAACAGCAGCGTATCGTATCAATGTCGATAGCTACACTGCGACGCCCTTTAGCGTCGGAAATAGCGTTCCGTTTCAGGGGCGGTCATTGGTGGCGGATAATCAAGGATTACTGGTGACCAGCTATTCCGACGGGATATCCGTTTTTTTTGCTGTAAGTGCCGATTATGGGCAATCCTTTTTTCCTGAGGTGAAAGTCGCCACGAATGCGTCTATTTCTAGCGTGACGATTAATCCAGTGGATGGGTCGATATTGGTATTGTACGAGAATGCCGGCAAAATATTTTTGAATACATATACCCCGCTGATCTCTACTACAGCCATTACTTTGTCCCCATCATCGCAGACCAATGCATCTTGGCAATCACTTAGCATGGGAGGAAGCCCTACGACCGCTTCCACGAAATTCGCTTCGGCTTTAACTGCATCGCCCACCAATGCTGAGGCTGGAGTAGGATTGTGCGTAACTGGTTTTGCCAATCTAATGACCGACCCCTCGCTGTTGCCACTACTCAAATCAATGACCAGTGACAACGGCGCGACCCTGCCTACACCATCAGTAGTAGCGATGAGCATTGCCAACAACAGCGCGCTGGCCAAGGTCAACTGGCTATCGCGCATGGCGATCACCGGCACGCAGGTACAATCCTTCGCTTTCCTGCCGGTGGTGGGGCAGATCAGCAGTTGCATCACCACGCTGGAGTCGGTGAAGGCGGCGGGCTTTACCAGCCAGACCATCACCAGCCCGGCGGTGGCGCTGGGTGGCGCCTCCTCCATTGTGGTCGATACGGATGATCTCGATATGCTGCTGGCCGAGCTCTACGGCCTGCGCAGCCAGATCTACTGGCTGGATGCCTACAACTGGGACACCGATGTCGATGGCGACGGCACAACCGACACGCTGCCGGTCACCTACACCGACACTACGGGCACCTACCAGTATTACACCATCAGCACCGATCCCTACGCGGTGTTCAACGATCCCTCGTTTTTCACCTTCCGCGCCTCCGGTGCTATCAAGGGGAGCGGCGCGCAGGATATCTCGGCGGCGCTGGCCGATGCCCAGATAGCTGCTGCCAAGGCGCACACGGTGCTGCTTAATTTCAGCAGTAACACCACCCGTGGCTTGGACGGCAACCATCTGTTTTCTTTTGGAAGTATCAACAAGCTGTCGCAGAACCTGACCGATGCCGCCAATGCCGACAACGCGCTCAACGGCACCGGCTACACGGCGAACTTCAGCCAGCCGGGCGCCTCTCCCGCCTCCGGCACGGTGCGCGCGGATCTGATTTATCCCGTCTTTGATCGCAGCAAACTGCCGCAACTCACCTACGATGTCACACCCGATCCGGTGGCATCGAAGAAAAACGATTCGCCGACCTTCTACGATGATGGCGCAGGCAATGTGGTGCGTAGCAGCATCTATTTCGGCACCTATCCCGACCCGACACTCGGCGGCGGCCTGACCGGCGGTGCGGCACTGGATAAACGGGAGCGTAAGACTCGGCCGAATAAAACTCTGGTGCTGACGCTGAACGGTGTACCGGTGAAACGGTGGCAAAATACCGCCAGTGGTTGGGAAGATTGGCCGGGTGGCATCATGACCGATGCCAATGGTAATCTGTTTGCATTGCAGACCATTTTTGATTCTGCGACCACTACCACGACATATACCGTCTATAGCGTCAATGCATCGACTGGTGCGTTGACTGCGGTGGCGGGGAAATCGGGCACGCTTACCGGATCCGTTCAGGGGAGCGGCACCTCCGTTGGCAGCAATTTCTTTGTGTCAGGTTGGTCAGGCGGCCAGTACGGATTCTGGAATCTGGGGATCGGGTCGTTGGTGCCGGTCGTTAGACCGCTAAACACATCGATCTGTTCGGCGGATGTGTTGCGTCCGGACGGCACAGGGTTAGCACACTGGTACTACAGTTACCCGCTTAATGGCAGCTACAAGGCACTGACATCAACCACCAACAATGGAAACCTGACCATACGCGAGCAGTACCCCGGAACCGCATTCAATGATTTCAATGCGGTACCTTTGGGGCTGGATAGCGCCTTGGGTTGGTTGATCTATGCACCGGGGTCGAAGCAACTGGTGCGGGTGAATCTTGGCTCGACCACGGTCGCGCCCACCTCGGCACGCACCTATTTCGCGCCTTGGAAGACGGGGGGGGTAGGATGGGCTTGGTCATCGACATCCACCACAGCTCCTGCATCTTGTGGTGGGTCGGCAACCTATTATCTCTCCAACGGCCAGATGGTGGATGCCGGTAACCTTCCCAAGGTGCGTTTCTATCCGCTACCGGCAGTTACCGCTTTCCCGACTGCCACTACAGCCAATGTCACCCCGTAGCGACCCGCATGTTCCGCTGGATGATGGGGCTTGCCCTGCTGTTGGTGGTGGCGTCATTAGGGTTGGCGGCATGGCGCATGGCTGGGGTCGATGCATCGGATCATGCCGGGCGGCGCGACGGCGGGTTGCATCCGGGCGGCACCATGCAGGCGCAGCGGTTTGACTACACCGAGGTGCAACACGGAACGCCGCTCTACCGTCTATCCGGAGAGGAGATGCACGATGAGGCGGGGGCGCTCGGGGCGATGCGCGTGGCGGCGGTGCGGGTGATCAAGTTGAAAAAAGTGGAATTATCGTTGTTGCAGCCTAAAGTGGCGGGCTGGTTGCTTACCGCGGAGCAGGGGCAATGGGTTGCGGGAAGCAGGCAGTTGTCGCTGTGGGGTGATGTGCGTGGAGTGCGCAAACAGGGCGGCTCCTTGCGGGCGGGGCGGGTGTTGGTTGATCCCCGAAGCGGCGCGGTAACCCTCCAGGATGGCTATCAACTGGATGTGGGTGGGCATCACGAACGGGGAATAACAACGGAATTGTCAGATCCGGTGCGATGACGGTGTGGAAGCGATGGAGGAGATGGTGTTGAAACAGCAGCAGATGACAATGGGCATGGCGGCGGCGCTGCTATGCCTGATGGTGGGGTGGAACGGATCACTGGCAACGGCGGCGGGCATGGCTCCCGAAAACAGGGTGGAGCTACAGCAGGGGTTGACGGTGCGGGAGGCCAAGACCCTCAAGGCGGCGATCGAGGATTATCAGTTTCAGGAGCAGGCCAAGGCGATCGCCGCGTTAGAGAAGCTGCGTAAAAACCATCCAACCAACCTCGAGGTGCTGCACTATCTCGGCCTCTCCTACGAGGAGACAAAACGCTATCCCGAGGCGCAGGGCGCCTACGCGCAGTGGATCAAATACAGCGGCAACCGCATGGATGACGCGGCGAGATTCGCTTGGGTGGGCATGGCCAAGGCCTACGATAAAACCAAGCACACCACGATGGGCATCAAGCTGCTGCGTAAGTGGCTCGGCAAACACCCCGACGACTACGACGCCACGGTTGCGCTGGGCGACATGATGGTGCGCTCAAAGGATTACGACGGCACCAAGGCGCTGTTCAAGGCGATGCTGGCCAAGCCGAATCTGCCCGCCAATTATCAGGCCTCCGCCCATTACTACCTTGGCTTTATCGCTTGGCTTGAGGGGGATGTGAACGAGGTGCAGGCGCAGGGCAAACGGGTGCTGCGCGTCGAGCCAGAGGGTGGATTTGCCAGTGTGATCAAGCAGTTGATGACCACCCCGCCGCCGCGCAGGTTGGGGCTGAACCTCACCGCGGGCGCGGAAGGTTTCTTTGTCGATAATGTCGAGTCCAAGCCCTCCTACCGCACGGCGACCAAGGGCAACAGCCGTACCACCGGCGTGAATGTCACACTAGGGCTGACTTGGAACTTCCGGCACCATCTGGCGATGAACTACAACTTTGGCGGAACCTTCTACTCCAAGCGCCCCGATCTGAATCTTGGCTTGCACATGTTCGGCGTTACTTGGGCGGAC
>WFMN01000007.1 GCA_015489095.1 Mariprofundaceae bacterium
ATCGAGGGTACAGAGCGCCAGCGCGATGATGATCGCGATCGCGTAGCGCGGGTGGGAGAAGATCCGTTCGCCGAGCAGCAGCCACTCGCGGCGGGTGTGGTCGCCGCCGATGCGCTGTTTCAACCGCGACCAGAGGCCGTCGCGCGGCGCCTGCTTCTCCTCGGCCGCGTCAGACGGGGGGGTGGACGGGGCGGCACCCTTCTTCTCCCCCGTCATGCCGGGCTTGACCCGGCATCCATCGGCCGTCCCGCCGTTCGTGGGTGCTGCGGCCGTGCCGGCCTTGTGGATTCCGGCCTGCGCCGGAATGACGGGAGGGGCGGGCACGGACGACGCCTTCTTCTCCTCCGTCATGCCGGGCTTGACCCGGCATCCATCGGCCTTCCCGCCGTTCGTGGGTGCCGCGGCCTCATGGATTCCGGCTTCCGCCGGAATGACGGGAGGGGTGGACGGTACCGGAGTAGTGGGGGAACCATTCCCCTCCGCGCCTCCGCGCCTCCGCGGTGAAGCATCACCCCCATCCGCTTGCTCCGGCACAACGGCGGGAGCGGACACCACCTTGGTCGCAACCCGTTCACCTGCCCCATACGCCACCGCGGGAGCGGGATCCCGCACATCAACCAGGCCGTCACTACGCGCTGCTGCCGGAGCCCCTCCGCCACCGGATCCCGCTACTTTTTTGCGTTCAGCCCTTCGAGGAAGGCCTCCACCCGCTGCTGCAGGTCTTCGCTGGCATCACGGATCGAGCGCGTCGCCTCGAGCACCTCGGTCACCGCCCGCGTCTCCTCATCCGCCGCCTCCGACACCGACGCGATCGCCTCGGTGGTACGGTTGGTGGCGTCCGACGCATACTGCACGCTCTGCGCGATCTCCTGCGTCGCGGTGTTCTGCTCTTCGGCGGCGGCGGCGATCGACTGGTTGACCTCGCTCATGCGGGTAATCAAGCCGCTGATGTGGCTGATCGCCTTGGCCACATCCTGGCTCTGCCCCTGAATCGACGCGATCTGACGCGCGATCTGCTCGGTCGCCTTGCCGGTCTGGCTGGCCAGCTCCTTCACCTCGCCCGCTACCACGGCGAACCCGCGCCCGGCATCGCCGGCGCGCGCCGCCTCGATCGAGGCGTTGAGCGCCAGCAGATTGGTCTGCTCGGCGATATCGGTGATCACCCGGATCACCTCGCCGATCTCCTCGGAAGCGTCCGCCAGGCTCTTCACGGTGGCGTTGGTCTTATCGGCCTGACCGACCGCGTCGTTCGACATCCCCACCGCCTCACGCACCTGACGGGTGATCTCGCCGATCGAGGCCGACAGCTCTTCCGCCGCCGACGCCACCGTCATCACATTGCCGTTGGCCTCGCCCGCCGACTCGTTCACCAGCGACGCCTGCGACGCCGTCTCCTCCGCCATCGCCGACAGGGTATCGACAATGCCCAGCGTGTGTTCGCTGGCGGAGGTGATGTTGCCGATCGCGCCACCGACGCTCTCCTCGAAGTTCTTCGCCACTTGGTTCTGCTCGGTCACATCGGACCACGCCACCATGATCGCGTCCCAGTTGCCATCGACATCGTCGAGCGCGTCGGCGGTAAAGGCGATATCGCGCCCGGCCGCGACAAAGGTGGAGGACATGGGGAAGTTCTCCTTCTTGCTTAACAAGGCGCGCTGATGGGCCGGGTTCTTATGGAAGATATCGATATTCTTGCCCACCAGTTGGTTGGCCTTGCAGGGCAAGAACGACTCGATCGACTCAAACAGCTTCTGCGCCGCCGGGTTGATGTAGGTGATATTGAGCGTGCTGCGCGCCGCCAGCATCACCGCGTTGGGGTTCTGCTCCACCACCCGCTGCAGGCGGAAGGTTTCACGCGACACCTGCTGGAAGCTGCGCAGCGCGCCCAACAGGTCGGCCACCACCCCCTTGGCGGGGAAATCGACCGGCACGATGTGGCCACCCTCCAGCGACTTCATCGCCGCCGCCACCCGGTTGAGCGGCGTGGTGATCGAACGCACCACGATCCACACCAGCAAGCTGAGGATGAGCAACACCCCCAGCGACGCCCCCCAGAACATCCGCGGCGTCTCTTCATGCACCTTGGCGCCCTCCGCCTCTTTCGCGTCGAGATAGCCACCGAAATCCTCATCGATCCCATCCAGCTTCGCGACCATCGCCGGCTCCAGCGCGGACAACCGATCCATCACTTCCACCAGTTTCAACTCGGCCTCCGCCATGGCGTCGAAACCACGGCCGTAGGCGTGCATATCATCGGCGATCGCCTTGACATCCTCGGGGGGCATGGCCACGCCATACTGTTTCAGCAACGCGAAAAAGTGGCGCATCTCGGCGTGATGCTCCTTCACATACTTCGGCTTCAACCGCAGCAAAAAGTCCTTCTCGTGGCGGCGCAACATCAACATCGACACCATCATCTCGGGCGATGCGTGCAGCGCCTTCAGCGTGTGCTCCACCGCGTGGACCGCGTCGCGCAGCTTGCCCTGCAGCCCGGTCTTCTCATCCATGCCCAGCTTTTCGCGCAGCGGCTTGGCCTGATCGAAGGCGATGCGGTCAAACTTCTCCATCAACCCCTGCGCCTGCACCGCCAGATCGCGGCTGGTCGGCGTCGGCAGCTCCTCCGCCAATTTCTTCAGCCCGGCCTTGGTGTTTTTATGAAAGTGCTCCCACTCGCCGTAGGCTTGGGGCTTGTGATCCACAAGGTAGAGCTCCACCCCGTGTATCTCGCCACGCAGATCGGCGGAAATGCCGTCCAGCACCTCCATCAACGCGCCGCCGTTGTGCAACTGCTGGGTCACCTCGTCCAGCTTACTCATCGCCCGCTCGTGCACCACCCCGACAGCAAGCAGCGCCACCACAAACAGCGCCAGCATCAGCATCAACTTCTGTACGATCGATAATTTACTCATTGGATTGAGCCCCTCCTTTCAACTTCGCGCCGATCTCGACCCGGCGCCGGAAGCGTAACCAATCTCCCCATCAACAGCAACCATCGATACAACAATTGCCCTGCGCCAACACCTGCAGCAGGATGAACTCAAAAAGATCCTAGCCCATGGCGATTCGCGGTCGGAGACCGCTCCTACAGCCTGTAGGAGGGGAATCCCTTCCCCGAACCCGTCCGCCCGTGGCGATTCGCGGTCGGAGACCGCTCCTACAGCCCTGTAGGAGGGGAATCCCTTCCCCGAACCCGTCCGCCCGTGGTGATTCGCGGTCGGAGACCGCTCCTACAGCCTGTAGGAGGGGAATCCTTTCCCCGAACCCGTGCTCCCGTCATGCCGGGCTTGACCCGGCATCCACCCTCCTGCCCCACCCGCGACCCAATGGACTCCGGCCTACGCCGGAGTGACGGCGGTTCCGCCATTTTTCCTCCGCGCCTCCGCGGTGTATCCCCATCACCCGCGACCGCCCTCGGATTTCTAGGCTCCATCCTGCGCCGGAGTGACCGGCGCCCCCTTTATTTCCCACTCCGTGCCTCCGTGGTGAAAGAGCTGTGACCTAGTAACCATTCTCGCTCACAATCTCCGACAGATCCACCCGCGACCGCCACCCCTCCTGCTCCAGCATCGGCGCGTCGTAGAACGCCGCCACCGGCCCCAGGCAGAGCAGCGCGATCGGCCTGGCGCCTTCCGGGCAGTTGAGCAGCGCCGCCACATCGTCGGGGTCGAAAAAGGAGACCCACCCCATGCCGAGGTTTTCCGCCCGCGCCGCCAGCCACATGTTTTCGATCGCGCACGCCGCCGAGCAGAGCGCCATCTCCCGCGGCATGGTGCGCCGCCCGAACAGCGTGCCGTCGTCGGGCGCCAGCACCACCGCGAGCAGCTCGGCACAGTCGCGCGCCCCCTCCACCTTCAGCCGTAAGAACTCGTCCTTGCGCCCATCCATCGCCGCCGCGGTACGCAGCCTCTCCTCCTCGATCAGCCCGACCAGCCGCCGTCGCAGCGCGCCATCGGTGATGCGCACGAAGCGCCACGGCTGCATCATCCCCACCGACGGGGCGGCATGCCCCGCCTCGAGAATGCGCTGCAGCACAGAGGGCGCCACCCTGCCACCGCTGAAGTGGCGCATGTCGCGCCGCGCGTGCAGCACGCGGTAGAGCGCCTCCCGCTGTTCGTCATTGAAATGCTCCGCCATGCGGCCGATGGTAGAAGCGCCATTGACGCATGCAACCGCGTGGATCACCATTCCCTTGCAAGAACACCACCATAGGAGCCGTGCCCACCATGACCATCGAAGACAGCATCGCCGGGTTTCGCACCCGCGCCGACGATTATTGCAACCGCATCAGCGCGTTGCGGAGGTCGCTTTGACATCGAGGCCGGGCAACAGAAGCTGCGGGAGCTTGATGCGCGGGTAGAGGATCCCACGCTGTGGAACGATGCCGAAACCGCCCAGCAGGTGATGCAGGAGCGCACCCGGCTGTCGAAATCACTCGCCGCCTTTCTCGCCGCCGAATCGGCGCTGGAGGATGCCACCACCCTGTTTGAACTCGGACGCGACGAGGGCGACACCGACACCATGGTGGAGGCGGTGGAGGGCCTCGACCATGTGCAGCAAGAGATCGAGCAACTGGAGTTTATCCAGATGCTTGGCGGAGAGAACGACGCCGAATCCGCCTTTCTCGACATCAACTCCGGCGCCGGCGGCACCGAGGCGTGCGACTGGGCGGAGATGCTGCTACGCATGTACCTGCGCTGGGCGGAGCGCAAGGGGTTCAAAACAGAGCTGATGGAGTGCACCCCGGGAGAGGAGGCGGGGATCAAGTCGGCCACGGTGTCGGTCAAGGGGGAATACGCCTTCGGTCTGCTCAAGGCGGAGATCGGCGTCCACCGGCTGGTGCGCAAGTCGCCGTTCGACTCCGGCAACCGCCGCCACACCTCGTTCGCGTCGGTCTATACCTACCCCGACATCGAACGCGACATCGAAATCGAGATCAACGAGGCCGATGTGCGCGTCGATACCTACCGCGCCAGCGGCGCCGGCGGCCAGCACATCAACAAAACCGACTCCGCCGTGCGGCTGACCCACCTCCCCACCGGCACTGTGGTGCAGTGCCAAAACGACCGCAGCCAACACAAAAACCGCGCCGCGGCGTGGAAGATGCTCAAGGCGAGGCTCTACGAGCTGGAGCTCAGCAAGCGCGCCGCCGAGCAGCAGGAGCTAGAGGCGGGCAAAACCAACATCGGCTGGGGCAACCAGATCCGCTCCTATGTGCTCGATCAGTCGCGCATCAAGGATCTGCGCACCGGCATGGAGACCGGCAACACCCAGGCCTTTCTGGATGGCGACATCGACGCCTTCATCCACGCCCAACTGATGGGGGTGAAGCGGGAGTAGCCGACAGACGCGCGATCTCCCGCCGGTGGCGGCCAAACCACACCAACCCCCGC
Organism: Mariprofundaceae bacterium; assembly: GCA_015489095.1. GTDB lineage: Bacteria > Pseudomonadota > Zetaproteobacteria > Mariprofundales > J009 > S009-29. The sequence goes on from WFMN01000007.1 coordinate 5,391, forward strand.
TTGACCGCCGCCACCACCGCGCGCGGGGTAATGGTCGCGCCGGTAAATTGATCGAAATCGCCACCATCCTTACGCACCGCCCAGCGGATGGTATGCAGCCCCTGACCGACAAACTGGTCGATCCAGTGCTGGTTGGTGACAATGCCATCGCCCAGCCCCGGCGTTTCGTTGTGCGCGATCACCCGAATGGCGTGGATCGTTCCCTCCGGCGTCACCCCGAGCAGAATCTCGATCGCCCCCTGATAGCCATCGGGTGCCACCACCGACCACGAATAGCCAGAGACCGCCCCGTGGCTGCGCGCCACATAGATGG
>WFMN01000008.1 GCA_015489095.1 Mariprofundaceae bacterium
CATCGGTGGCGTGCGTGACCAAATGGATCCCGGCCTGCGCCGGGATGACATGCTTCCTTTGTGCCTTCGTGTCTTGGTGGTTCAAAGATGTTTTCACCGCGGAGGCGCGGAGGCGCGGGGGGAATGGGGATGTGGCCGTCATTCCGGGCTCCGAGCCGGAATCCATGCGGGCTGTGGTGGTAGTGGATACCGGCCTGCGCCGGGACGGCGTGCGTATTGAACTTTTCATTGAATGACCTCCGGTGTCAGTTTGCCGGCACTGGCGTAGAGCAGGGCGGTCGCTTGCATCAGCCCGTAGCGGGCGCGGATCGTGGCCACCTGCGCGACATCGTTGGCAACTTGGGTGCGTAGCAGCTCGCTGCTGGTTTCCAGCCCCTGCTGATGGCGCAGCTTGCGGATGCGCAGCGCCTCCTGCCGCTGTTTGCGCAGCTGACGGGCGCTTTCCAGCCGGAGTTGTGCCTCCTGCCACGCCCGCCATCGGCGCTGTACCTCGCTGGTGATGGCGGCGCGCCTGTCGGCGATGGTGGCGTCGATGGCGGCGATCTCCGCCTCGGCTGCCGCCAGTTGCGCCCGGTCGCTGCCGCCGTGAAACAGGTTGATGCTGACGGTGGCGCCGATGGCGCTACTGCGGTTGCGCAGGCCGAGCGTGCCGCTGTTCCACTGCTGGCTGGCGACCAAGTCCACATTGGGGAGGAAGCTGGCTCGCACCATCGCGCGCTGGTGGGTGATCGCCTCGCGTTGCGCCAGTAGCGCCTGTAGGTCATCGCGCTGTTTCAGCGCTGCCTCCACCCACGATTGCATGGAACCGGTGATCGATCGCAGGTGGAGATCGCCGCGGATGGTCAGGGTGGCGTTGCCGGTGAGTCGGCGCAGGCGGTCGATGCTGTCGGCGTAGCTGTTGCGGCTGTGGGTCAGCGCCAACTCGCTCTGCAACAGGTGCGCCTTGGCATCCATGGTGTCGCTGTCGAGCGCCATGCCCTGCCGTTGTAGTTGGATGATGTCGTGTAGCCGCTGACGGGCGGCTACAATCTCCTGCTTTCTAGCGGTAATCTCCGCGCTGCTCGACTTGGCAGCGATGAACGCCTGGATGGTCTGCATGGTGATCGATTGTCGGGTGGCGCGCAGGCGGGCTTGGCGGGCGCGCAGTGCGGCTTCGCGTTGGTCGATGGCGCCGGTGATGGCGCCACCGTGGTAGAGTGGCAGGGCAAGGGTGGCTTGGCTGTGGTAGTTGGTGACAAAGCCGGGATTGTTGATGCGGTTGGGCGCGAAGTCGGCCTGGGTGACCGCCCGTTGTTGCAGCAGGCTGCCGAAGGCATCGAGCGGCGCATCGCTGCGCTGCACACCGGTCACCACATCGAGTGTGGGCAGCCGTTTTCCCTTGGCCGACCGGGCTGCGGCACGGGCGGCGGTAACCTTGGCGTCGGCGGCGGTGATGGCGGGGTTGTTGGCCTGCGCCATGGCGATGATCTGGTCGATGGTTGCCTCCTCGGCGCATAGTGGAGCCGCGATAAAGAGGGTTAGAATATTCAGTAATGCTAATATAACGGGACGCAAAAGAGTCATGCTTGCTCCTGGGTGCACAGCTCCGGGCAGTAGAGATGTTTGAGTGCGTGGATGATTTCACGCCATTCCGGATCGGCGATATGGTAGAAGACCTGCTGGCCGCGCTTGTCGTTTTCGACGATGCCCATCATGCGCATCTTGGTCAGGTGCTGCGACAGGTTGGACTGGCTGGTGCCGGTGGCGGAGACAAGCTCCTGCACGCACATCGGCCCATGCATCAGGTTGCACAGTACCGCGAGGCGTACCTCATGGGCGATGGCGCGCAGCCCTTCGCTGGCGCGTTTGATTTTGTCGTGGGGAATGGTGTCCATGGCGCGAACAATATCATCATATAATGATATGTCAACATGCGAATGTCATCGCGGCCACGGATGGGTTCGGGGAAAGGATTCCCCTCCTACAGGTCGTAGGAGCGGTTTCCAACCGCGAAGTTCCACGGACGGACTTTTTGCGAGCTGATCAAGGACGCTCCGGGGGTTCGAGCACGATACCGATCACCGCCCAGACGCCGTAGGCGACGGCGTTGGTAACAACCGCCATGAAGGGGATGTTGCCGGTGATGGCGTAGAGCAGGGCAAGCGAGCCTAGGCAGAGCACCACCGCGCAGCCGATGTAGATCAAACCATTCATTGGTCAGCCTCCTTGGGTTGGATTCCAAGGAGCATTCTACGGCGGCGCGCCATGGCCGGGTATCGCCAGATATGGGTAGGCGCTGGCTAGCTCCCCGCTGTCAGCGCCAGCAGACCGAGCATGGCGCATTCGCTGTATTCGATGCCGGCGCCCAAGCAGTCCCCATTCATACCGCCGACACGCCGTCGCAGGAAGCGCTGCCACCCCCACAGTGATAGGAGGGCGCCGAGGGTGAACAGGGGCGTGACTGCCACCGCGGTGAGCGCCGCCAGCGGCACCAGCCATCGCAGCACGATGCGGAGATTGATCGGTTCGCGGCATTGGGTGGCAAGCCCCGTTCCCAACGGTTTCAGCGTTTGCATCCAGGTGAGGGCGCCCAGCCGTGCCCACGCAGGAATCAGCGCCAACGCCCACGGCGTCTGGTCGCTGTTGCCGATCAGGCTGGCGAGGGTGACCAGCTTGGTGAGGATGATGATGATCAGTGCGACCACGCCGAAGGCGCCGATATGGGGCTCCTTCATCACCGCCAACAGGCGGTCGGCGTCGCCGTGGGCGGCTCCCAGCCCGTCGGCTAGGTCGGCCGCCCCGTCGAGATGGAGTGCGCCGGTGATGGTGATCCAACTGATGGTGATGACGAGCGCGGAGAGCTCCGCGGGGTAGCGGTCGAGGAGCCATCCCTCCGTCAGCAGCAGCAGCCCGATGACGAGCCCGACCAACGGAAACCAGGGAGCCGCGTGGCGAAGTTGGTGGGTATCGCCGGTGGGGAGCGGGATCCGGGTGAGCAGCCCGAAGGCGGCGCGCAGGGGGGACACGGTCACCCTTTCAGGCGGAATGGAAGCCCGGCGATCACCAGTTCGACCCGGTCACAGGTGGCGGCGACCGATTGGTTGAGCACCCCTTGGGCATCGCGGAAACGGCGGCCGAGCGGGTGGTCGGGCACGATGCCCATTCCCACCTCGTTGGAGACCAAGATGAGCCGGCCGGGCGCCTGTTCAACCGCTTGGAGCAGGGCGGCTTGTTGCGCCGCAACGGGATGTTCGGCGACCATCAGGTTGCTCAGCCAGACCGTCAAACAGTCGATCAGCAGCAGGGTGTGTTCGGTTGCGGCACCGCGGATGGTTCGCGGCAGGTCGTAGGGGGACTCGATCGTCCGCCACTGTTCGGGTCGGCGTTGGCGGTGGCGCTCGATGCGCCGCTGCCAGTCGGGGTCGTCGTCCAGCCGGCAGGCGGTGGCGATGTAGATCACTTGGTGATCGCCGGAGGCTTCGGCCGCAAGCTGCTCGGCGAAGCGCGACTTCCCGCTTTTCGCCGCGCCGAGGATCAGGGTGGCGCGGGGGGTCAGCTCGCTGCCGCTGGAGAGGCGGCGGGATCCTCATCCAGTGTTGCCTGCCACAGCCAGAGCAGCGCGCTGACGATGAAGGCCAGCCCCAGTCCGATGGCGATCGAGCCGCCGGCGGCACCGAGGTGCATCCCCGCGGGAATGAAGATGATCATGGCGATGGCGATCATCGCTAGGCGCGTCCAGCGGATATTCTGGCGCAGGATGACGGAGGCCGCCCCGGGAACGCTCATCAAGGCGTAGAGCGAGAGGGCGATCCAGTGGTTCTCCATATCGACCGAGGTGAGCCGATCCGTGATCGAACTTCCGGTGCCGAAGTGGTTTTCAATGGCGGCGCCGGCGATGAGCACCAACGCGCAGCTGACAAGCCACAGCAGCCAGCCGAGCCAGAGCTTGCGCCGTACCATGCGGTTCGCCCACAGGGCGTTGCCCATGACATAGATGAAGGCGGTGAAGAGCGCCCCCCATAGGGCGGGGGATTGTGCCATCATGATGCCCCTTCCTCGTTGCTGGCGCCCTCGTCATAGAGGCTGCTGATGGAGCGTTGGTCGTAGATGCGGTCGATCGCTTCCGACAGCAGCGGCGCGATCGAGATCTGACGCACCTTGCCGCATTCGGTCACCGCTTCAGGCTGCAGAATCGAGTTGGTAATCACCAGCTCGTGCAGGTGCGACGCGGCGAGCCGCTCGGTGGCGGGTCCCGACAACACGCCGTGGGTGGCGTAGGCGGAGACCTTGCACGCGCCGGCGTCAAGCAGCGCCTCGGCGGCGCTGCAGAGGGTGCCGGCGGTATCGACGATATCGTCGATCAGGATGCAGTGCTTACCGGCGACATCACCGATGATGTTCATCACCTTGGCGACATTGGGTGCCGGGCGCCGCTTATCGACGATCGCCATATCGACATGGAGCCGCTTGGCCAGCTCGCGGGCGCGCACCACTCCGCCGACATCGGGCGAGACGATCAGGATGTCGTCGTCGCCGCGCCGCTGCTGGATGTCGCGTACAAAGACCGGAGCAGCAAAGATGTTGTCCACCGGGATATCGAAAAAGCCCTGAATCTGGCCGGCGTGAAGATCGACGGTGAGCACGCGGGTGGCGCCGGCGCGGGTGATCATGTCGGCGACCAGCTTGGCCGAGATCGGGGTGCGCCCCACGCTCTTGCGATCCTGGCGCGCATAGCCGAAGTAGGGGATGACGGCGCAGATGTAGCGTGCCGACGCCCGCTTGGCGGCGTCGATGAAAATCAACAGCTCCATCAAGGTGTCGTTGGTCGGGGTTGAGGTGCTCTGGATGAAGAAGGCGTCCAGTCCGCGGATGGTCTCCTGCACCTGCAGGAAGATCTCGCCATCGGAGAAGCGGCGGATATAGATGTTGCCCTGTTTGGTCTGGCTATGGGCGCAGATCTCGGCGGCGAGCGGGGGGTTGGAGGTGCCGGAGAAGAGGCGCATGCGCCGATTGCTTTTGCTCATAGCAGAACTCCTGATATCGAAATGATCGTGCAACCATTCAGCTCACCTGTGGGTTGCCCGATACCTGCATTGAATATGCCCATGTGCGATGTGCGCAAAACTGGCTGGGGCGGCAGGATTCGAACCTGCGCGTCACGGGATCAAAACCCGATGCCTTACCGCTTGGCTACGCCCCAATGTATTTTGTCCCTGCCGGATGATGATCCAACAGACGACCGATATGAACCCACTGTGCCAGCGCACGGTCGTGTAGCTTCTCCGCACACCGCGCCGCCTGCTGGCGGTTGGCGAACAGGCCGACACAACTGCTCCCCGACCCGCTCATCCACGCCAGCTGCGCGTCCATCGCGATGGCTTTCAGCAGGTTGGCGACGGCGGGCAGCAGCCGGCATGCCGCCGGTTGCAGATCGTTATCGCCGATCACCATCCCCGACGGCGCGCGCACACTATCCGCCGCTATTTGGGGGGTCAATGCAGCGTCGTACTCGGCGAAGACGGCCGCGGTGGAGAGGCCGCTGCCGGGGTGGGCGATCAGCACCGTGCCGGTCGGCAACGGGTGTGGGTAGGGGCGTAGTTGCTCGCCGACGCCGCTGGCCAGTGAAGCCTGCCCGAAGAGAAAACAGGGGATGTCCGCCCCGAATGGGGTGGCGAACGCGATCAACTGCCGGCGGGTTTGGTGAACGCCCCACAAGCGATTGGCTACCATGAGCGCGGTGGCGGCATCCGATGAGCCGCCGCCGAGCCCCGCCTGCTCCGGTAGCCGCTTGTCGATGTGGATGGCCAGCCCCCGCGACACCCCGTGCCGCCGTCGGAAATGGTCGAGTAGCTGGTAGACAAGGTTCTGTTCGCCGTTGAGATGGCTGCGTGAGCAGGTGACGGTCAGGGCATCCGCGGGGCGGATCTGCAACCGGTCGGCGACATCGACGAAGACGAAGCTGGTGTCGAGCGTGTGGTAGCCGTCGTCACGCGTTTCGGTGACACGCAGGTGGAGGTTGATTTTGGCCGGTGCCGGG
>WFMN01000009.1 GCA_015489095.1 Mariprofundaceae bacterium
CTGCAATGCGTACAGCAGATTTCCGCACGAGGGAACGAGATCCCCGATGCTTACCATGCCGCGCTGGCGATGGAGTGGGATTGCACATGGGTAACAACGGATAAAGGTTTTCGTCGTTTCAAAGGGCTGCGCACGCGCCATCCCCTTCGGTGAATAGCATTTGGGGTTGCTAATTGAGGGGAGGATGCCCCTGTAGGCGCGGCCTCGCGACTGCGCATGTTACCGCAGCCGCGCCACCTCCTCCAGCACCGCTGTATCGTGCTCGCGCCGGCGTAGCTCGCGCAACGCCGCATCGATCGCCGTGCTGTTCTCCGCATCCCGAAGCTGAATCAGCGCCCATACCGCGTGGAGGCGAATCAGCGCCTCCGGCTCCTCAATCAGGCGAACCAACGCAGGAACCAACGAGCGATCACCACTATTGCCGGCGGCCACCGCCGCGTTGCGCACCAAGCGCGCGCGACCGGTTCGCTTGACCGGGGTGTTGCGAAAGCGGGCGTGAAAGGTGGCGGCGTCGAGCGTCAGCAGTTCACGCAGCGGCGGCGCGCGGTTATCCGCCCGCGGTCGCAACAGATCGCTTCCCACCGTGCTCGCCTTGCGGTTCCACGGGCAGACAAGTTGGCAATCGTCACAACCGAAAACGCGGTTGCCGATCAGCGGACGCAAATGGCGCGGAATGACACCGCCGTATTCGATGGTCAACCAGGAGATGCAGCGACGGGCATCGACCACAAAGGGGGCGACAATGGCGCCGGTCGGGCAGCCATCAATACAAGCGCTGCAACTGCCGCAGTGGTCGCTGGCAGGGGGATCACAATCAAGCTCGGCAGTGGTAAACAGTTCACCCAACAGCAGCCACGATCCACCATCACGGTTGAGGGTCAGCGAATGCTTGCCCTGCCAACCCACCCCGGCGGATGCTGCCAGCGCATGCTCCAGCACCGGCGCGGTATCGACAAACACCCGCTGATCGTGCGCCCCCAGCAGCCGGTCTAGCGCGCGCGCCAGCCGTTTGAGCCGCTTTTTCATGACGATGTGGTAGTCGTCGCCCAAGGCGTAAGCGGAGATCACCCCGCAGCCATCGGCGGTAGGCGCCCGCGGCGGGGTGTAGCGCAGCCCCACACAGATCACGCTGCGCACATCCGCCAACAGCGATCGCGGATTCGAGCGCCGCGCCAGCCGTTCCGGCTCCGCCATCCACGCCATGTCGGCATACATGCCCGCAGCCACCCAGCGCCGCAAGCCGTCCACATCGCGTGCATCAAGCGCGGGACGGGTGATGCCGCAATCGTCAAACCCGGCCGCGCGGGCCAGCCGCTTGACCTCGGCGCTCAGCCCATCGGCCACCGCGAGAGGATCAGCCCAGAGGCGGCATCTCCTCGATCCCCAGCTTGGCCGAGGCGGCCGCCGGATCAACCAACTCGGAGAAGGTTTTCAGCTCCTGCGAGCGGCTCGGATGACGCAGCTTGCGCAGCGCCTTGGCCTCGATCTGACGAATACGCTCGCGGGTCACGCCGAACTGCTTACCCACCTCCTCCAGCGTGTGATCGGTGTTCATGCCGATGCCGAACCGCATGCGCAGCACCTTCTCCTCGCGCGGGGTCAACCCGTCGAGCACGCCCAGCACCGCGTTCTCCAGCGCCTCGGCAACGGTGGCGTCGAGCGGGTTTTCGGCCTTTTCATCCTCGACAAAGTTGGAGAGCGAAGAGTCCTCCTCATCGCCCACCGGCGCCTCCAATGACACCGGCTCCTTAGCCACCTCCAGAATCTGCTCGATCTTCTCCTTGCTCATCTCAAGGTGAATCGCCAACTCGTCCAGCGAAGGCTCGGTTCCGGTCTCCTGTGCGATGCGCCGCGACACACGGGTGATCTTGTTGATGGTTTCGATCATGTGCACCGGGATGCGGATGGTACGCGCCTGATCGGCGATCGAACGGGTGATCGCCTGCCGGATCCACCAGGTGGCGTAGGTGGAGAACTTGTAGCCCCGCCGCCACTCAAACTTCTCCACCGCCTTCATCAGGCCGATATTCCCCTCCTGAATCAGATCGAGAAAACCCAACCCCCGGTTGGTGTACTTCTTGGCGATCGAGATCACCAGACGCAGGTTGGCCTCGATCATCTCACGCTTGGCCTGACGCATCTTGGCCTCGCCCATGGTCAGGCAGCGGGCAACACGCTTGAGCTCCGCCAGCGGCAGCTCGCTCTCCTGCTCCACCCGCCGCAAACGGCGCTGATACTCCTTGATGCGAAAGGCGACCTTCTCGATATTCGGCACCCATTTGGCATCGGGATGGGCGGCGATGAGCTGATCTAGCCAGCGCTCATCCGACTCCTGCGGCACGAAGGTCTCGATAAAGAGCTTGCGCGGCATCCCCGCCTTCAGCGCCATATCGCGGATCTCCGACTCGAAGCGACGCACACGCACCACCGCGTTTTTGAACCGCTGCACCAGTGCGTTGAGCTTCTTCGGCGAGAAGGGAATCAACAGCATATGCTCCAGCATGGTATCCAGCGCCTGCTGCCGTTGCGCCGCCAGCTTTTTATCGCGCGGACGCCGCTTGGCGCGGGCGTCAAGCTCGGTGAACTTGGCGTGCCATTCGCGCGCCTGCTCAAAATGGGCCACCGCGTTGTCGAGCTGCTCCTCCATGGTGATCACTTTTTCCAGCATCGGCGTGCCGTCGGGGGTGGCGGTACGCGCCTTGATCGCCGCGTTCAGTTTCTCCTGATCCATGTTTTCAGGGTCTTCCGGCTCGTCATCGTCAAGCTCGTCGGCCTTGTTCATGCGGTTTTCGTAGGCGTCGATGGCGGCGGCGTTAACCACCTTCTCCTCTACCTCCAACAGGTCGCGGAACACCGGCGTCTCGCCCTTCTCCTCCGCCTCTTTGCGGATGGCGATCACCCGCTCGCCCATCCGCACAATCTCGCGGAAGGTGGCCGGACAGAGGCAGATCGCCTCGTGCACCTTGAGCTTGCCCTCTTCGATGCGGCGGGCGATCTCGATCTCGCCCTCGCGGGTCAGCAGCTCGACGGTGCCCATCTCGCGCAGGTACATCCGCACCGGATCGTCAATGCGGATCACCGTCCCCAGTTGGGTGGTGTCGGCGCGCAGCGCGGAGTCCTCTTTACGCAGACGATCCTTGCGCACCGCGTACGCACCATCGGGCGCCCGCTCCGGGTCGATGACATCGATCCCCATCTCGGTGAAGATGTTGATGACCCCCTCGATCCGCCCGGCGGAGACCAGCCCCTCGGGCAGATGGTCGTTCAGGTCATCGTAGGTGATGAAGCCGCTCTCCTTGCCCTTGGCAATGAGGCTCCCCAGATGCTGTACGCGCAGTTGTTCGTGCATGGTTTTGCTCATGAATCCTCTATTTCCTTTGTGTCACATGAGTAGATCGCAACAAGTGAAATTCGCGGTTGGAAACCGCTCCTACAGCCTGTAGGAGGGGAATCCTTTCCCCGAACCCGTCCACGGCCGCGATGCCGACCCCTTGCGAAATCGTCAGTCGTCATGTGCTTTGCGTTGTTGGCTCAATTGCCGCAACCGTCGCTGCAGGGCGATACTCTCATCCAGCGACAACTGCTCGCTGTGGAGCCTGCGTTGAATCTGCTCCATGCGCAGCGTCGCTAGGATCGCTTGGTACTCCTGCTCGTCGATGCGGTCATTCGCTGTTGCGTCATCGTTGCCATCCCCGTCCGGATCTTGCTCCGGCACCATGGCCCAACGGGAAATTTCCACCGATTCCGGAAAGGCAGCCGCAAGCTCGCGAATGATGCCTGCGGGCTCATCTTGGTAGTGCCCCCGTGCGGAAAAGGCGCGGGTGTATAGCGACTGTAGGGGGGCATTGTCAAGGAAAAGCGTGCCATCCTGTGGCTCAAGCCGCACAATCCGCTCCGGCTCCTGTAGCAACGCCTTGATAAATCTGGCACCGACCCGCTCCGTCGGCACCCGCCGCGCCGCCCGCCGGTTGCCGTGGTCACGCACGCTGTTTTGCCCCCGATGCGGCGAAATCGCGATGCCAGTGACCCGCTCCGCCTCCTGCTGCCACACCTGCGCCAAGTAGCGATCCTCCATGGAATCGAGCATGTCATGCGCCTTTTTCGCCATGCGGGCACGCCCCTCGGCGCCGCCGCCCGCCGCCCTCTTCAGCCCGTCAAGCCAGCTCTCCAGCGCGGAGCGAGGCTCGCTGCGGATACGCGCCAGCATCCCCTCCTTCCCCTCGCGCTGCAGCAGCGAGTCGGGATCTTCACCCTCGGGCAGAAAGAGAAACTGCGGGGCGTATTCGGCGCTCAA
>WFMN01000010.1 GCA_015489095.1 Mariprofundaceae bacterium
GGCGCCTCATCCTGTTCCAGCCCCAGGCTCCCCGCCGGTGCCCGGATTTCTTTCGCCTGTCGCAGATCGAAGGTGAAGTTGGAAAAATACTCGGCCGATTTGATGTAATACTGATCGGCGTTGGCCCAGTGCAGTTTGACTTCCTCGCCATTGTAGGGCACGGCAAAGGGAGCTGCCTTGCCGGATGTCTCCCGGGCGTAATAGCGGCGGGAGATGAAGTCGCCATCGTCGTAGTAGCGTTCAAAAAAGCGGTACAGGTGGTCATAGAGATCCGCCCCGGCGCTGGCGGTATCCTTGACGGCATCCAAGGCTGCCTTGGCTTTTTTGACTGCCGGAACATCTTCCGGATTGGGCGCGCCAAAATCCTTGGCGGTCTGAATGGCTTTCTCATAAGCAGCAAGCAATTCAGCCTTTCGGGCCTCATCCACCTGACCAAAAGCATCCTCAACGATCTTCAGCAGATCATTGTTGATGAAATCCTGCACCTCCTGCGCCTTGGCGTGCATGACGCGATAGAAACCGAAATCCAGATCCGGCTCATCAAGCTGGAAAAGCTCGGATAATTTCCTGATCAGTCGATCCCGATATTGTTCGGCTGTTGGCATAGAATTATCTCCTGCTTCCTTACATCACCCGCCACCGAATGGTGAACAGTGGTGTGACAGTTGTTTTCTGTTGCATGCGCTTCTCCAGTGCTTCAACAAGGCGGTCGCGCTTTTCGGCAATCTCGTCTTCAACATCAAAAATCCTCTCGCGCAGTTTACGCCTTTTCCGGCTCTTCTCCCATATCTACATGATCTTGTGCGTTTGAACTTCCATTGTTGATTTCACATATATCCCCCAACCGCTTCACCTCCCACGGCTCGGCATCACGGAACTCGGGGAAGCGCAGGCGAGGCACGGCGGCTTTTGCCTTGGCTCTGCTCATTCCTGTTCCAGCCCGTCGGGGTTTTTAAGCGCTTTTTTCTGCTCCGAGGTCAGGCGGCGCTCTACTTTTTTCACGTCCTCCTCGGGCGGCAGGGTTTCCGGGCGGATGCCCCGGTTCAGCAGGGTCTGGCGCACGGCTTGGTTGTTGGTGACATGCTCCCGCGAGATCTCCGGCTCGCTTTGCATATGCTGTTCGCGGGCGTTGTGGATGGTGATCTCGGTAGCGAAGTCCTTGGCCTTGAGGATGATGGTGGGGGCGAAGTCGGCCAGTGGGCGGCTTGCTGGCACCTTCCAGCGCGCTTTCATCGCCTGCGTACTCTTGCCAAACAGAGCTTGGTCGCCCTTGCTGCGGATGAGGGCGAAGTTCCTGTTGCCGCCGGTCTGCTCGTAGATGACCTTGGAAAGCTCCTTTTCGGTACCGGCCAGCTTGCGGCGGGCAGACACCCGCTCGGTCTCCAGCATGCGCTGCTCGATCAGCTCTGCCTTGCGGGTCTGCATGGCGAAGTAGGTTTGGGCGAAGGCGATTTGCGGCTTGGCCGGATCGCCGTTCTGGGCCACCAGATAGCAGGCATAACGGGTGAGCATGATGTCCGAGATTGCACGGCGGCTGCCGGAGCCGAGTTCGACCATTTTGGTGATATCAACAAAATGGTCTGCGACCTCATGGCCGGATAGCTCACAAGCGGTCTTGGCCTTGCCCACGATATTCAGAAAATTGCGCCATTCGGCGTAGCCCAGCAGGTGCTGAAGATCCCGCGCCAACCAGTACTCGATGCCGTTGTCGGTCTGCTGGGCGTGCGCTTCGAAGGTTTCGGTCATCTGGACGATTTCATGCTGCATGGCGTTGCCTCCCTGTCATTCCTGAGCAGATCGCAACAAGTCCGTCCATGGACTTTTTGCTTGACGGGAAGCGAAAAGCGCGGTTTTCACTTCCCTTACAATCCGGCAGGAAAGCCGGATTGGACGACCTAACGGGTCGCCTGCAGGGCGAGGGGCACGGATGCCCCGAGTCACAAACCAAGCACTTGCTTGCGCAAGCGCTCGGTTTGCGCGGCCGTCCGTGGCCGCGATGCCGACTTCTCGCGAAGTCGTCATACTTGAGGCTTTCGAGCTTTCGGATGAACTCCCGTTCGATCGCCCGTTCCATGGTCATGCGTCCACCTCCACTCCTCGATCGCTGAAGCATCCCTACTTCTTTGGTTCCGTCAAGGCGCCGACGGAGTGGATCGTTGCCCCCACCACTCCAGCAGCAACACCACAAAGAGCGCGATCAGCGAGCCGATCAACAGCAGCACCGCGGGGCCAAACAGCCACATCACGCTCGCTTCGGCGGCCTCCGGCCCCAGCTGCACGGTACGGAACCCCATCAGAATCCATGCTGGCGGATAGAGCAGGCAGCCTAGGCCGAATGTCCAGCCGAACAGGGTTTTCCAACGCCGCGCCAGCGAGGTCGAGGCGACCACGATCAGCATCACCACGGTGAGCAGGCCGATCCCCATGAAATGGATATGGCCCCGCAGCAGCCGCTGCATCGCATCCATGGCCAGGCTGCCGGTGTGCGAATGCTGATGATGGTGGTGCGCGCTCCCTTCGGCGTGACCATCTGAATCGGCGTCGTGCGCGTCGCCATGCGCCACCGCCGGTGGGATAATGGCATCGGAGATCATGCCGAGCGTGGTCGCGTGGTGATCGGCCTCCTCATGCTCCATCGCCTTCTGCGCCGCCTCCTGCCGCTCAAATCCGCCGTGCAACTGCTCATGATGGGTGGCCATGTAGGCCGCCCACAGCGCCCCCAGAATCAGCGCCAGCACCCCCATCGCGATGCCGTGATAGACCGGTAGTAGTATCTTCTTCAATTCGTTCATCATTGCTCTCCTTTATCTGTTGTTTGGCCGCCGTGATACAGCACGCCACCGAAATGTTTTCTCCCGTCACGGGTCTTGAACAGCACCATCACCTGATGGCCGCCGGCATGCCTCAGATTATAGCCTGCCATATACCAATCTCCCATCTTCATCATCATCTTCGATTCCGACTTCCCGTTGGGGTAGATCACCTTCGAATTGACGACCAAGTCGGTCAGCACCTTTCCCCCCTGTTCCACCTTGATCATCAGGCTATGGCTCGGCGCCGCAGCACCGTTCGCCGTGCCCCCCATGGCTCGCATCACATGGAACAGAACCTGATAGCCGTCAATCACCTCCTGCTTCATCCAGCTTCCCTGCATGGCGCCCATCGCTCCGGCCATCTTGCCATGCTCCTTCATCATGGACGGGCTGGTTTTATCGCCATGCAGCGCACCATGCATATGCTGTCCATGTCGGTGGCGTGTTTCATCACTCGCCATTGCTGGTTGTAGTGCGAGCGCAAAGGCCAATGCGCCCCATGCGATTGTCGTCTTTTTCATTTGTTTTCTCCTTTGTCTGCTTCCATCGAAAAAGTCATCTTGTTCCCACCTCCATGGTTTTGCGTTTTTCCTGAAATTGTAAAATCATGCCGTAGATCACCGGCAGCACGATCAGGCAGAGCAGGGTGGTCGTCACCATGCCGCCCACCATCGGTGCCGCGATCCGGCGCATCACATCGGAGCCGGTGCCGGAACTGAGCAGAATCGGCACCAGACCGGCGATCACCGCCGTCGCGGTCATGGCAATCGGGCGCACACGCTTGGCCACCCCCTGCTGGATAGCATCCGCCAGCACTTCGGGCTCCAGTCTGCCACCATCACCGCCGCGCCTTGAGGCGACCTCCTGATCGATGAAGGTGAGCACCAACACGCCGATCTCCGCCGCCACGCCGGCAAGCGCGATAAATCCGACCGCCACCGCCACACTGAGGTTGAAGCCGAGCCACCAGACCAGCCAGAACCCACCGATCAGCGAAAACGGCACCGACAGCATCACCACCACCGGCGCGGTCAAGCTGCCGAAATTGAAGTAGAGCAGCAGGAAGA
>WFMN01000011.1 GCA_015489095.1 Mariprofundaceae bacterium
ATACCACAGAGGCACAGAGACGCAGCGGAAAAAGAAAATAAACGATTTCTTCTCCGTGTCTCCGTGCCTCCGTGGTGAAATTCAGAGCCTCGCTTATCCAAGATCCAACATCCTTTGCAGCGCCCGCCTAGCCGGTTCCGCCACCGCCTTGGGCACGATGATCCGGTTACCCGGCTCTCCCGCCGCGATCGCCTCCAGCGCCGCCAGCAGGTGTTGCGGATCGGTGCGGAACATGGTCGAGCACATGCAGACCATCGGCGACAGAAACCAGATCGGCTTGTCGGGGTGCGTAAGCCGCAGCCGGTTGACCAAGTTGAGATCGGTGGCGATGGCGAACTTGCTACCGGCGGGCGCCTCATCCACATGGCGGATGATCATCTCGGTGGAACCGACAAAATCGGCCACCTCGCAGACCGCGCGCGAACATTCGGGATGCGCCAGCACCTCGATCCCCGGATGCTGCTGGCGCATGGTGTCGGCATGCTCCGGCTGAAAAAGCTGATGCACCGAGCAGAAGCCGTCCCACAGGATCAGCCGCGCCGCCTTGAGCTGCTCCGCCGTGTTGCCGCCCAGCGGCTTGCCCGGTTGCCACAGCACCATCTCCGCCGGGGCGATACCCATCGCCAGCGCGGTGTTCTCGCCCAGATGGCGGTCGGGGAAGAAGAGGATCTTCCCGCGCTCGCCCCACGCCCAGCGCACCACCCGCTCGGCGTTGCCAGAGGTGCAGACGATCCCGCCGTGGTCGCCGCAGAAGGCCTTGAGCTCGGCGGTGGAGTTGATGTAGGTGACCGGCGTCACCTCGGCGTCGGGATTGAGCACCCCGGCGAGCTGCGCCCAGCAATCGGTCACCTGCGCGCCATCGGCCATGTCGGCCATCGAGCAGCCGGCGGCCGGATCGGGCAGGATCACCGACTGGTGATCACCGGTTAAAATATCGGCGGTCTCGGCCATGAAATGGACGCCGCAGAAGATGATATGCGGCACATCGGTTGCCGCCGCCTGCTGCGCCAGCTTGAGCGAGTCGCCGCTGACATCGGCGAAGGCAAACACCTCCTCGCGCTGGTAATGGTGCCCCAAGATCAGCACCCGCTCGCCCAGCTCGTCGCGCAGAGCGCGGATGCGCGCGATCACCGCCTCCTCCGGCTGCTGGTAGAGGGTTTCCAAGTTATCGCTCATGCGCACATTCTCCGATCCCTATCCTTCTGATTTCTCTGAATCGAGGTAGAGCGTATCCGGACAGATATCCTGACCATGAGGCCACGCGACGGTTCCGCCTGCCACCCTTGCCTGCGAAAAATAGCGCCAATCGTTGAACTCCTTGAATAGCCCAAAACCCAAGAGGTGTGAACAGTCATAAATCCCCTGTTCGCCGTTGGTGAACTCCAGCTTCAGCCGATATCGATCCTGAACAGCGACCCTGCGAATCCTTGGATTCATGACAACTACCGCAACGGATCAATTTTGTAGGGAAGCTCGCCAGAGGCCGCCAGCTCCCAGTCCGCCATCAATTCATCCCGATGAATCTCCATCCACGCTGCAAGCAGCTTCATTTTCGCTGTGGGGATGGCGCCGTCAAGAACCTCCCCATCGGGGATGGATACAATAACCTCATCACCTTGAAACCTCGCGTGAATATGCGGCTTTTTATGCTGTCGATTGTCCATGAAGTAGAGATAGACGATGATGCCATAGAATGCGGAAATCGAAGGCATATCAGACAATACCCGACCGGATTGCATGGTACGCTTGCAGAGATCGCAACTCCGTCTCACCTCCGCGGGCGATCGCCTCGGCGGCGGCCAGCCCGCCGGCTAGGGTGGTGAAATAGGCAATGCCATGGTCGAGTGCCGCCTGACGGATCGACTTGGAATCGCGGATCGCCCCCTCGCCCTCGGTGGTGTTGATGATCAGATCCACCTCGCCGGCCAGCAACCGATCGACGATGTGCGGCCGCGCGCCGTCAATCACTTTGGCCACCACCTCGGAGGCAATCCCCGCCTGACTCAAGGTCTCGAAGGTGCCACGGGTGGTCAGCAGCGAAAAACCGTGGTCTGTCAACAGCCGCGCCGCCGCCACCACACCCGCTTTGTCGGCATTGCGCACCGAGATAAAGGCGCAGCCGTCCTGCGGCAGCTTTTGTCCTGCCGCCCACTGCGCCTTGCCGAAGGCGGTGGCGAAATCACCGGCCAGCGCCATCACCTCGCCGGTCGATTTCATCTCCGGCGAGAGCAGCGGATCGACACCGCGAAACTTCACAAAGGGGAAGACCGCCTCCTTGACCGCGCGGTAGCCGACAGGCTGCGCCACCTGCGCCACACCGAGCTCGTCCAGTGTCTGCCCGCTCATGATCCGCGCCGCCAGCTTGGCCAGCGGCACCCCGGTCGCCTTGGAGACGAACGGCACCGTCCGGCTGGCGCGCGGATTAACCTCCAGCACATAGAGGGTCTCGCCCTGCAGCGCGAACTGGATGTTGAGCAGCCCCTTGACCTGCAGCGCCAGCCCCAGCGCCTCGGTCTGCCGCCGCACCTCGTCGATCACCGCCGGCGCGATCGAGTGGGGTGGCAGACAGCAGGCGGAGTCGCCCGAGTGCACCCCCGCCTCCTCGATATGCTCCATAATGCCGCCAATCACCACCCGCGACCCATCGGAGAGCGCATCGACATCCAGCTCGATAGCGCAGTTGAGGAAGCGATCGAGCAGCACCGGATGATCGGGCGACGCCTGCACCGCCTCGCGCATGTAGCGCAGCAGTCCCTTCTCGTTGTGGACAATCTGCATCGCCCGCCCACCCAGCA
>WFMN01000012.1 GCA_015489095.1 Mariprofundaceae bacterium
TTGATCGAACCGGAGAAGAGCACCTTTTTCTTGCCCGGCTTGCCGGCGGCCTGACCGCTGGTCAGGGTGGTCAGTGTCTTGGCGACATCGGCGGCGTTGGCGTGCTTGAGATAGATCACCTGCAGTCGCCCGGCGTCGGTCTCCGGCCGCACATCGAGCCGCTGGATGATCTTGGCCACATCCTCCATCCGTTTGGGATCGGCGATCACCAGCAGCAGGTTGCCGGAGTCGTAGGCGATCGCCTTGAGCGGCACCTGCGTCATCCCCTCCGATTTTTCCACCGTGCCGTAGAGGGTGGTGAGGGTCGCCGCCAGCTTGGCGGCGGAGGCGAACTCCAGATCGAAGGTCTGCACCGCCACCGTCTTGGGCTGATCGACAATATTGATAATCTTGCGAATCTTGGCGATATTGGCCGCCGAGTCGGTCAGCAGCAGCAGGTTGCTGGCGGGGTAGGCCACCAAGTGGCTCACCGGCGCGATCAGCGGGCGCAAGATCGCCACCAGTTGCGCCGCGTTGGCATAGCGCAGGGCGATCACCTGCGTGATCAGGGCATCGTTGGCGCGCGGTTGCGTGCGCGACACCGGAACCGTTTTCTGCTTCCCTTCGGCGCGGGGGATGATCTTGATCACCTTGCCGCTGGGTACGGCGGCGAAGCCGTTCATCTCCAGCACCGAGAGGAAGACATCGTAGGCGTCTTGCTCCGAGATCGGCGTTGGCGACACCACGCTGACGGTGCCGCGCACCCGGTTGTCGACCAGAAAGTTCTTGCCGGAAAACTCGGAGACGAACTTGATCACCGATTTGATATCGGCGTCCTTGAAGTTGAGTGTGATCTTGCCGCCACCACCGGCGATGGCGGGAGCCGTCAGCATTACGATGACCACCACCGCGGCCATCATGTGTTGAGCAGATCGCAAAAAGTCCGTCCATGGACTTTTTGCTTGACGGGAAGCGAAAAGCGCGGTTTTCACTTCCCTTACAAACCAAGCACTTGCTTGCGCAAGCGCTCGGTTTGCGCGGCCATCCGTGGCCGCGACGCCGACTTCTTGCGAAGTCGTCATGTGTTGAGCACATCGCAAAAAGTCCATCCGTGGAGATTCGCGGTTGGAAACCGCTCCTACAGCCTGTAGGAGGGGAATCCTTTCCCCGAATCCATCCGTGCTCGCGATGCCGACTTCTTGCGAAGCCATCATGCGTTGAAACCATATCGTCATGATTGTGTTCATCCTTTCTAGGGCAGAGCGCAGGCGAAGGTTTTCCTCCCCTCTGTGCTCTCCGTGTTCTCTGTGGTAAAAAAACTAGCGAATATCATAGTGAAAAGTCAGCGTTTGTCCGCCGCGCATCACGCTCACATCCACGCTCGGCGCCTTCTGCAACTGGCGATACATGTTCATCGCCTGCTCCATCGAGGTGATCGGTTTGCCGTTGACTCCGCTTAGAATGTCCCCGTTCTGCAGACCGAGGCTCTGGTAGAGGCTGCCGGCGGCGATGTCGGTGACCAGAAAGCCGTCCGCCTTGCCGTTGGTAAAGTGGGGCAGAATCCGTGCCTGCGATAGCAGGGTGGAGAAGTTGGCCATCGCGTTGTTCACCACCTCGCGGCTTAAGCCCATGTTGCGTCGATTGGCGGCGGTGGAGGGGAGCTGTTGCACCACCGGCGGTGGCGGCGCCACCCCCTTGGCCGCCGCCTGCGCCTTTTTGTCGAGCCACAATTCGCGCCGCTCGCCATCGGCATCCAGCACCACATGATCGGCGAAGACTTGGGTTAGGGTGACGCGGGGGATGATGGCGTCGCCGATGTAGTAGATATCCACCGTTTTGCCCGGCATCGGCAGAATCATCGCCACCGAATGGTCGCCCGCCACCACCGTGCCGACCAGCTTGGCCTTGAGCTGAATCGGCGGCTTCACCACCGGCGGAGGAGGCGGTGGCGCCACCGGTTTCGGCTTGGCTACCACCTTGGGCTTGGGCAGCGGCTTGCCGAACAGGTGCTGCTTGAGAATCAGTTGCAGATCAACCGCTTGGTGCTGGTGTGCGCTATCCACCGTCTGCGTCGTGTCGTCATCGGCCACGGTGGCCTCCTCGGTCGGCAGCAGCAGGCCGGCCACAAGCCACGCTAGGGCGATCACCAGCACGATCTCCACCACCGTGGGTGCCCGCTGCAACCACCACTGCGGCTGCTGGATCGAAGCGATCACCGTCATTCCACCGCCGCGGCAGCCGAATGCTCCTGCCACCACGGCGGCAACTCGGCGACCGAATCCAGACAATCTCTCGCCCCCGCGGCCTTGAGTTCATCGGCGTCGAACCCGCCGCGGATGCCGAGCGGGTAGCAGCCGGCACGCACCGCGGCCTTCATGTCGGCCACCCCGTCGCCGACCATCACCAGTGCCGCCGGCGGCAGTTGCAGCGCCTCCGCCGCCAGCAGCAGGGTGTGCGGATCGGGCTTCTGCCGCCGTTCGGCCGTCAATC
>WFMN01000013.1 GCA_015489095.1 Mariprofundaceae bacterium
CCTTCAGTTGCATCGGGGTGATATCATACTCTGCCAATGGTTGTTCCTCCTGTTGTTGTTCCGTCGGCGGCAGGCCGCAGAACTGGGCATATTCGACCACATCGCCGATGGTCGGATGGTCGCCGCACGCCGGACAAGCCGGGTCGCGGCGCAATTTCACTTCGCGAAAGGTCATCTCCATGGCGTCGTAAAGCAACAGCCGGCCGGAGAGGGTGGTGCCCTTACCGAGGATGATCTTCACCGCCTCGGTGGCCTGAATCACGCCGATCACGCCGGGCAACACCCCCAGCACGCCCCCTTCGGCGCACGACGGCACCAACCCCGGTGGCGGCGGCTCGGGATAGAGGCAGCGATAGCAGGGGCCGTCGCCCTCGTTGAACACCGTTGCCTGCCCCTCGAATTGAAAAATAGAGGCGTAGATCAGCGGCTTGCCCTCGAGCACACAGGCGTCGTTGACCAGATAGCGGGTGGGAAAGTTGTCGGTGCCATCCACCACCAGGTCGTAGCCGCGCACCATCGCGCGCACATTGGCGCGGGTAACCCCATCGCCGTGCAGATGGACAGTAAGATGCGGATTGATGCCGAGCAGGCGATCGCGCGCCGACTCCACCTTCGGCCGACCGATGTCGGCGGTGGAGTGGACAATCTGCCGCTGCAAATTGGAATCATCGACCACATCGAAATCGACCAGCCCGATGGTGCCCACGCCGGCGGCTGCGAGATAGAGGGAAATCGGGCTCCCCAATCCGCCGGTGCCGATACAGAGCACCTTTGCCCGTTTGAGCCGCTCCTGCCCGGCAAGCCCTACCTGCGGTAAAATGATGTGGCGGTTAAAGCGCGCCAACTCCGCTGCACTCAACAGATCTGACATGGTTGTTACTCCTGATGCTTATCAAACAGGGGAAGGAAGCGACCCAACCCCTGCGATTGCAACTGCCCCACCGGCACGAAACGGAGCGCCGCCGAGTTGATGCAGTACCGTTTCCCCGTCGGTGGTGGCCCGTCGTCAAACAGGTGACCTAGGTGAGAGTCGCCCTTGCGGCTGCGCACCTCGGTTCGGGTGGTGAACCAGCTACGATCCTCCCGCTCCACCACATTCTTCGCCACCAATGGGCGGGTAAAGCTCGGCCAGCCGGTGCCGGAATCGAACTTATCGGTGGAGGAGAAGAGCGGCTCTCCGGAAACCACATCGACATAGATGCCGGGCTGTTTGTTGTTCCAGTAGGCGTTATCAAACGGCGGCTCGGTGCCGTTTTCCTGCGTCACCCGATACTGCATCGGGGTCAGCTGTTGCTTGCGATTGTCCATCATCGCCCCCTTCTCTGCACGCTGTCACCGGCGAGGGAGAACGCAAATGGCAGGAAGAGCAGCAGAACAAGGGCAACGCTCCGCCCCAGCAGGCCGCTACTCGGCAACAAAGGCGGTGCCCACCCCTTCGTCGGTGAAGATCTCCAGCAGCAGCGCGTGCGGCACCCGGCCGTCGATGATATGCGCCTTGGCCACACCGTGATCGACGGCATCGAGACAACAGTTCACCTTGGGGATCATTCCCCCTGAAATCACGCCGCTTTCCATCCACTCCCGCGCCTGCGCGTGGCTTACCTGCGGCGCCAACTGCTTGTTGCCATCCAGCACCCCGACCACATCGGTCAGCAGCAGCAGCTTCGACGCCCCCAGCGCCTTGGCGATCGCCGCCGCCACCAGATCGGCGTTGATGTTGTAGCTCTGGTTGTCATCCTTGTGGTAGCCAACAGGTGCGATCACCGGAATAAAGCGGTCTTTTTCCAGCAGATGCAATACCTCGGGATGCACCTTGTGCACGGTGCCGACATGACCGATATCGATGATCTCCGGCGCGTCCATCCCCGGCGCCGTCCGCTCGAACGCCATCTTGCGGGCGCAGATCAGCCCGCCATCCTTGCCAGAGAGCCCCACCGCCTTGCCGCCGGCGCGGTTGATGTTGGCCACGATCTCTTTGTTGACCAAGCCTGCCAGCACCATCTCCACCACATCCATGGTCTCCTGGTCGGTCACCCGCATCCCGCGCACGAACTGCGCCTCTTTTCCCAGTTTGTTCAGCAGGCTACCGATCTGCGGGCCACCGCCATGCACCACCACCGGGTTGATACCCACCTGCTTGAGCAGGGCGATATCCTGCGCGAAACCGGCCTTGAGCGACGCCTCGACCATGGCGTTGCCGCCATACTTGATCACCACCGTCTGGTCGGCGAACTGCTGCAGGTAGGGCAGCGCCTCGATCAGCGTATCCGCCCGCGCTTGGCTATGTTTCATCGCTGCTCCTCCACCATCAAAACGGGCGCACCACCACCAGAATGACCGCGGCCATCAATCCGAAGGTAGGGATTTCATTGTAAAGCCGGAAGAAACGCTCGCTTCGAGCCTGCCCGCCGTCAGCAAACTGTGCCACCATGCGGCCGCAATGCAGATGAAAAAATATCAGCGCCACCACCACCGCCATTTTGGCGTGAAACCAACCGCTGTCCGACAGATAATCCCAGTTCATCACCGCCATCGTCAGCCCCAGCACCACGGTGACCACCATCGCCGGCCACATGATGAAGCGATACAGCTTGCGCTCCATCACGCAAAAGAGGGCGTGGGCATCGCCTTCCGGCCGCTGGCAGTGGTACACAAACAACCGCGGCAGATAAAAGAGCCCGGCAAACCAAGCCACCATGGCGATAATGTGAAACGCCTTGATCCATTCGTACATGGCGCAATCCTAACAGATTGCCGGAACGAATCGACCCGTGAGGCCAAGAGGGTGCCAAACAATCAAACGGGCAATAAAAAAGGGTTTAGCATCGCTGCTAAACCCTTGATTTATATGGAGCCGATGATCCGATTTGAACGGACGACCTGCTCATTACGAGTGAGCTGCTCTACCAACTGAGCTACATCGGCTTAGGAAATAAGAACCGGCGAAACCTATGGGTTCTCCACAGCGGGGGCAAACCGTTTGGCAACAGTAGCAAGCATCTCTTCCGCCATCACATGCATGATCTTCCGCCGGGAAAAACGGTTCACAAACGCTTTGCGATCCACCATCTCCAGTGGGATGGAACGCGCCAACCGGGCTGCCTCGTTGGCATCACCCGGATCAAAACAGTAGGCACCCGGCACCTCGCGCTGCAGAAACGCGCGCGCCGCACCACGCACCCCGGCCAGAATCGGCTTACCCGTCGCTGCATATTCAAACACCTTGGATGGTAACACCTTCTCGAAAGCCGGACAATCATTGAGATGAAGAAAGAGTATGTCCGCTTGGCGATAACATGCGATCAACTCCTCTCTTGCCACAGGAGCGCGCAGCGCAATCTGATCAATGCCTGAAGAGAACTCCGCGAACCGTTGACGCATCCCCCCCGCGCCGATCACCTCGAATCGAAAGCCATCCCCCAGCAATCTGGCCAGATCCGGAACAATCCGCTCCATCCCCTGACCTTGGCCAAGGTTTCCGGCATAGCAGATGGTGACCGGCGCGCCATCCTTGCGGGTGGGGGATGAAAAATCGTGCTGGAGAAAAAGATCATCAATGCCGTTGGTGTACACAGATAGTGTTGCTTGGGGGGCAATCCACTCCACATCGGCAACAAAGCCCTCCGAAACCAGATTGATCCGTTGTGCCGAGCGAAATGTCAACCGTTCCAGAAGCCCAAACAGCGGCAATGCCACCCATCGCAACGACCCGCGAAGCAACGAGCGCATGGTATCGACGAACAGATCACGAATATCGAGATAGAGCGGCGCACCAGCCCTGCGCGCAACCACCGCCCCCAGCGTGGCGGTAAAGAGTCGGGATGAAGTAGCAACCACCAGATCATATCGCTCCCCCTTCGTCGCCCGCAACGCCCCGAAAAGGAAAAAGGAAAACGCCTTGGCCTGATCAAAAAAGCCGCTCTGGTGGCTCGGCAACGCGATGCGATGAATCGACACCTGACCAGACTGCTCCCTGCTCGCAGCTTCGGCACGAAATGCGCTGTAGCGATTGGGCATCGTCGTCACCACATCGATCGC
>WFMN01000014.1 GCA_015489095.1 Mariprofundaceae bacterium
CCGGCGCGCCGTAGAGCCCGTCGCGATCATAGAGATCGTCCTGTTCCACCAGCAGAACATCAACATCGCCGATGCGCGCGCGGTGGATGGGGCAGTGGCGCGTCACGCCGTCGATCCAGATCGCCACCACCGTTTCCGTCGTCTCCACCGTCACCCCCGCCTTGGCAACAAACCGGCGGTAGTAGGGCATGATCACCTGCACCCGATGACCTAAGCCGGCCAACGCATGGGGCAGCGCCCCCACCACATCGGCCAGCCCCCCGGTTTTGGCCAGCGGCGCCGCCTCCGAGGCAATAAAAAGGATCTTGGACATAGGGTTTCCCTCCTAACTGAATCATTGACGCAGTATCCCGTCATCCCGGCGCAGGCCGGGATCCATCAACGGCGTGACCCACATGGATTCCGGCTCGGAGGCCGGAATGACAAAGTGTGCCGTCATCCCGGCGCAGGCCGGGATCCATCTTCTCACCGGCGGGCTAGAGCCAATGGATTCCGGGTCAAGCCCGGAATGACGGGATACACTTAAACCGTGAAGGTAATCATTCATCACCCACGGTTACCCATGAAGTTTCTTTCTCGCGGGCTAGGCTAGGGCGCCGGTGATGCAGATGCACCCCATGGAGGCTCCGATGAGATCGATCACGCAAACCCCGGAATGGCAGGCGCTGGCGCGCCACCGTCAAGCGCTGGGCGACAGCCACATGCGCGACTGGTTCGCACGCGAGCCCGACCGTTTCCGCCGCTATTCGCTGCAGGTGGAGCGCCTGCTGCTCGACTACTCCAAGAACATCATCACCGATGAAACGATGACGCTGTTGACCCGCTTGGCCGAGGCGCGCGGCCTGCAAGAGGGCATCGAGCGGATGTTCACCGGCGACGCCATTAACTGCACCGAGCGACGGTCGGTGCTGCACACCGCGCTACGCAACCGCAGCAACACCCCGGTACTGGTCGATGGCGAGGATGTGATGCCCAAGGTCAACGGCGTGCTGGCGCAGATGCGCACCTTTGTCGATGCCATCCACAGCGGCGAACGGTTAGGCTACACCGGCAAGAAGATCACCGATATCGTGAATGTCGGCATCGGCGGCTCCGACCTTGGCCCGGTGATGGCCACCGAGGCGCTCAAACCCTTTGCCCACGAGGGGATCCGCAGCCATTTCGTCTCCAACATCGACGGCACGCAGATGGTGGAGACGCTGCGCCCGCTGCACCGCGAAACCACGCTGTTTGTCATCGTCTCCAAAACCTTCACCACCCAGGAGACGATGACCAACGCCCACACCGCCCGCAACTGGTTCCTCACCCGCGGCGGCAGCAAACAGGCGGTGGCACACCATTTCGTCGCCGTCTCCACCAACGAGGCGGCGGTGCAGCGCTTCGGCATCGACCGCAACCACATGTTCGCCTTCTGGAACTGGGTCGGCGGGCGCTACTCGATGTGGAGCGCGGTCGGCCTCTCCATCGCCCTATCCATCGGCATGGATCACTTCGAGGAGCTGCTCGACGGCGCCCACGCCATGGATCGCCACTTCCGCACCGCGCCGCTGGAAAAGAACGCGCCGGTGATCCTCGGCCTGCTCGGCATCTGGTACCGTAACTTCTTCGGCGCCGCCAGCCACGCCATCCTCCCCTACGACCAGTACATGCACCGCTTCGCCGCCTACCTGCAGCAGGCGGATATGGAGAGCAACGGCAAGCGGGTCACCCGCGACGGTACGCCGGTCGATTACGCCACCGGGCCGATTATCTGGGGCGAGCCCGGCACCAACGGCCAGCACGCCTTTTACCAGTTGATCCATCAGGGGACACAGATGATCCCGGCCGATTTTATCGCCCCGATCGAGACACTGAACCCGATCGGCGACCACCACGCCATCCTGCTCTCCAACTTCTTCGCCCAGACCGAGGCCTTGATGCGCGGCAAGACCGAGGCCGAGGTGCGAGAAGAGCTAAGCGACCTGGAACCGGAGGAGGTGGAGGCGCTGCTGCCGCACAAAACCTTCCCCGGCAACCGCCCCACCAACTCGATCATGGTCGAACGGCTCGACCCCTACACGCTGGGGATGCTGGTGGCGCTCTACGAGCATAAAATCTTCGTGCAGGGGTGGATCTGGGATGTGAACAGCTTTGACCAGTGGGGGGTGGAGCTGGGCAAACAACTGGCGCGGGCGATCCTGCCAGAGCTGCACAGCGCAGGCGAAGTGGAGAGCCACGACGCCTCCACCAACGGCCTGATCAACCACTACAAATCCCACCACCACGGATGATGTTCTCCCCTGTCATACCGGCGCAGGCCGGTATCCATCTTGGCCACGCACGCCACGAATGGATTCCGGGTCAAGCCCGGAATGACCATATTCCTTTCTCCGCGCCTCCGCGCCTCCGCGGTGAAAAGAGCATTGAACCACAAAGACACAAAGCCACGAAGAATGAATGTCATACCGGTACCGGATCAAGTCCGGCATGACGAATCCGGCATCCATCAATGCCGCAGCCTACATGGATTCCGGCTCGGAGGCCGGAATGACAGCCACCTTTTTCCCCTCCGTGCCTCTGTGCCTCTGTGGTGAAAAAACGGCGCAGCCCGCATGAACCTACGCGGGGCATCCACCTTGTTCGGCAGGGAGACACGACGCTTCTTCAAGGTGAAGATGCAGACCATCGTCGCCCCAGCGCTCACCGCGCTGCTCTACCTGATCGTCTTCCGCTACGCGATGGGCAACCGCAGCGTGCCGGGGC
>WFMN01000015.1 GCA_015489095.1 Mariprofundaceae bacterium
CCTCGCTGGAGATCGACACCTTATCGACCGCATTCTTGCCGCTGGTGCGCTCAAAGGCGATCTCGCGATTGCGGCTGTGCTGCTGCAACAGACGCAGCGCCAGCGAATCGGTAGGGCGAATCGTCACCACACCCCTCCGTCAACCCACATAGCAGCACCCATCATCGCACCGATTTCACCTCCGCGTAGTGTCCCGACCGACCGGGTACGACCACTATCGGCAGAATTTCCACGAACTTTAGTTTTCGCGCGCCACCCCCTGTAGGAGGGGTCTCCCGACCCCGAATAAATGACAACTTCGCGAGAAGTCGGCATCGCGGCTACGCACGGGTTCGGGGAAAGGATTCCCCTCCTACAGGCTGTAGGAGCGGTTTCCAACCGCGAATTGCCACGGATGGACTTTGTGCGATCTGCTCATCAACGATCTCCCGACCCCCGAACAGCCCCTACTCCGCCAGCGGCAGCCAGATGGTCACGGTCGTCCCCTCGCCGACGCGCGACGCGATCCGCAGCACGCCGCCATGCTGCTCGATGCTGGACTGCGCCACCGACAGCCCCAGCCCGCTGCCGAGCTGCTTGGTGCTGAAAAAGGGGTCGCACACCTTCGGCAGCAGATCATCGGCAATGCCGCAGCCATTGTCTCGCACCACCAACCGCACGCAGGGCTGATCGGGGGCAATCGGCGCCGGCACCTCCCCTTGCGCGCGGCCGAACTGGATGGTGATGGCGGGCTCCTCCACCTCCGCCACCGCGTCGATGGCGTTTTCCGCCACCGCCATCAGCGCGTGCTGCAGCAGGCTGACATCCACCTTGACCGGAAAATGATCCTGCTGCAGCTCAATGTTGAGCGCCACCCCCTCCGGCAGCAGGCCGCGCACCTCCTTGCACCACTCCTTGATGAAGGGCGCCAGCGGCAACACCCCCTGCACCATCGCGTCGCCACGGGCGTAGATCATCAGGTTCTGGATAATCTCGGTCGCCTCCCTCAGCGAAGCCTCGACCGTATCGAGGCGGCGCATCGCCTTGTCATCGCCGCGCACCGACTTGCGCAGCAGGTAGGCGTTTCCCACCATGCCCGAAAGCAGGTTATTGAAATCATGCGATATTCCAGCAACCATCGTCAACATCGCCTCATGTTTCTTGCGCGCCTGCAGATCGCGGTTGGTCAACTCGTAGTCGGTGATATCCTCCAGCGTCAACACCGCGTGCGACACACGCCTCCCCTTGCGCAACCGTACCGGCGCCGCACTGACCGAAACCGGAAAACGGTGGCCATCCGGCCGCTGCACCACCACCCGGCCGCGCCAGTTCTCGCCGGAAGCGATCGCGGACGCCACCTCCTTCTCCAGCGCATCCGCCTGATCGACATAGAGCAGCTCCGTCAGCGGACAGTGGCGCGCCGACGGAATTGGACAGCGTGCCATCTGGTAAAACATGGGGTTGGCATACTCGACATGCCCCTTGTGATCCACCACCACAATCGCCTCGGCGGCGTTGTCCATCCCCGCCGCCAGCATGGTGTTGATGCGGTCGCTCTCGCGGCGCAGTCGCATGGAGCGCTTCAGACGATTATTGACCTTCTTCAGCCCGATGATGCTGGCCATGTGGTCGGTACGGTCCACCATCGACATCAGCAGCAACCGCTCCCCGTCCCGTTCCAGCGGGCGCACCTGCGTGTCGAGCGCGCGGTAGCGCTTGGGCGCAAGCGGACAGGGAAAGATGTGGTGATGCAGCGCCGCCGAAAAGGTGACCGGCGCCATCTGCGCCAGCGCCGCATCCAGCCGCTTGCGGTAACGCGCCTCTCCCAGCTTGGGCGCCAGTTGCACCACATCCATGCCAACCACCGCCTCCGCGCTCTTGCCGCTCCACAGCGCCATGATCTGATTCCAGAAGCGCACCACGCCGCCGGCATCGACCACCACCACACCCTCTTGCACGAGATCAAGCAGGGAACAATCGAGCACCATCAGCTTGCCTCCAAACAGCGATCAACGGCGTCAAGAAAGGCGTCGTGGGAGCGCAGGGAAAAGAGCACAATAATCACCCCCTCCATCTCCAGATCCGCCAGCGACAACTTGGTGCGTGCCACCAAAAAGGCGCAGTCGCCACCATCCGCCACCATCATCTCAACGCCGTGACGCAGAAACAGCGGCACCTGATAGTGCACCTCCACCCGCAGCATGTTGCCCAAGGTACCCATCACCCCGCTCATCAGCACATTGCCGACCTCGATCAACACCGATTCGCCGATGGCGTCGAGCGCCTCATCGGGCTTCCCGCCGCCATCGCCCAGCATCGAGGCCAGCAGGTGCGCCGAGCGTCGGGAAAAGGCGAGCGAAGCGCTCCCGGTCATATCGCCATCAAACCCCATCTGCACCACGGCTAGGTTTTGATTCCGCAGGGTCTCCTGCACCCAACGGATCGCCTCATCGCGATCAGCGCACAGATAGACCTCCGGCACCTGCAACTCCACCCGTTGTTGCACGAAGTCGTTCAACATCGCCGCCGCCCTCCCCGCGCCGATGTTGAACAGCTCTTGAATCACATCCCTTTGATTATCGCTCAGTATCACGATTCGCTTCCCCCAACGCCTGCCTGATGGCGGCAAGCAACGCCTCTTTTTT
Source organism: Mariprofundaceae bacterium (assembly GCA_015489095.1). Lineage (GTDB taxonomy): Bacteria > Pseudomonadota > Zetaproteobacteria > Mariprofundales > J009 > S009-29. The sequence goes on from WFMN01000015.1 coordinate 2,625, forward strand.
CGGCGGTTTGTTCAAAAACGCCTTCGCCCCCAGCTCCAAACAGCCGCGCCGCACCGACTCCTGAATATCGGCCGAGAGCACCACCACCGGTAGCGACGATTCCGACTTGGCCAACTCCCCCAGCACGCTTAAGCCGTCACGCCCCGGCATCACCAAGTCGAGCAGCAGCAGATCGGGCGATTCGGCCGCGATCTGCCTCAGGCATTCGTCGCCATCGGCCGCCTCCACCACCGTGTGCCCCGCCTCGCGCACCATGGTGGTCACCACACGGCGCATGTAGATGGAATCTTCGGTTACCAGTATCTTGGCCATCTTCTCCCCCGTATCACCGCACCAGCTTGATGGTGGTGCCAACCGGCGGCGTCCGGTCGGCATCCATGCCGTTGAGAATCGCCAGATGGCGTGCCGTCAACGGCCCCAACACCATGCCCGACGACGCCGCCAGCCGCTGCCAGCTATCCCCCCGCCGCCACTTGTGCAGCGCGATGCGCGGCACGGCGCCGTCGCGTGTGCGGTTGTAACCATGAAGCGAAGCGACAATGGTGTCAAACTGCGGCTGCCAGCGCGCCACATCATTGCGCGGCGCCCACAACACCATCACCAGCGCCTGCCCCCCGTGGAGCCACACCGAAATATCAGCCCGCGCCTCGCTGACATGGGGTTGGGAAACATCCGCCTGTAGCCTGGCCCACCGCCACTTACCGCGCTTCCCGTGGCGCACCGCCCCGCGAATCCGCCGCGCGGGCACCATCCTTTTTAACAACTCCACCGCCGTGGTGTGCTTGGCCAACTGCTTGAGCGATAGGCGGAAATAGACCTTCTGCTTGCGCACCCGCGCCGTCAGCGCCTGCTTGCCGTTGTGGATTGCCCAGCCATCGGGAAAGCGGAGCGCCAACCCCATCTGCGGGTGAATAAACCGCTGCCCCAACACCGCGCCATCGGCCTCGCTGCCGGCGTAGGGGCGCCCTTCCAAATGACGCAGCATGACAAGATGGCTCGCCCGGTCGATGGCCGCGATGCGCGCGCCGCCGTCCAGTTTCGCCGCCGCCTGCCGAATCCGCTTCTCGGTCTCGGGGTGGCTGGCGAAGGCGCCGTGATAGACCTCCGCCTTGTCGCCGGCATTCTTCTTCTCCGCGATATTGAGCTGCTCCACCCGTTTCAGTGTTTCCAACAGCCGCACCGTCGCCTCGGGGTCATAGCCCGACGCCCGCAGGTAGCGCACCGACAGCTCGTCCGCCTGCAGCTCATCCTTGCGGCTGAACCCCTGCACCACCGCCGCCGCCAGCATGTCGGTCAGGTTGCCCGTCCCCGGCGGCATCGGCAGGAAGATGGAGGCCACCGCCATCCCCAACTGATAGCTCTGCACCTGGGTGTAGCGTTGCACCGCGTGGCGGGCAGTGACATGGCCGATCTCGTGCCCCAGCACCGCCGCCAGCTCCGACTCGTCGTTGAAATAGTTGATCAACCCGCGATGGACATAGATGTAGCCGCCGGGCAGGGCGAAGGCGTTGATGGTGTCGTCATCCACCACATGGAAGCGGTAGATCAGCTCCGGGCGGTCGCAGTGGGCGGCGATCTTCTGCCCCACCTCGTTGACATACTGCACCAGCGGATCGCGATCGGGCAGCAGCGGCAGCTCCCCGGCGAACTTGGCCGCCATCTTCTGCCCCAACTGCAGCTCCTGCTGCTCGCTCATCAGCACGAACTCCTGATGCTTGCTGACCGGATTGACGGCACAGCCGGTCGCCAGCCACGCCACCAGCATAAGCCAAACTATTCTCATAGTCCCACCTCTAGGTCGGTCGGGGCGTGCAGCGAGAGAAACCAGCCCCGTCCACCCGCCGAACGGATGCGGCCGCGCACCACCACCGTATCGCCACCCGCGATCGGCAGCGGAAAATCGAAGTAGTCGCGGTATTTCTTCGGCACCGTCACATGGATATTGCCCAGCCAGAAATCGCGCCCGCGACGACCAACGCGCCGCACCGCGCCGCGAATCACCCGAAACTGCCCCAATAGATCGGCACGCACCTCGCTAGGCGCCAGCACCCGCCAGCGCGGGTTGCCCCAGATGCCCAGCTTCCGCCGCCGCGCCTTGCGCTCCAGCCGCAGCAGCGGCTTCGCCCAGCGCAGGTTGGGCACAAAGGTATAGACATGCGCCCACCCCTGCTCCACCATCAATCCGTTGATCCA
>WFMN01000016.1 GCA_015489095.1 Mariprofundaceae bacterium
GCTCAAGCATGTTCAACGCAGCTATCGGGCAAACCATCGGATGAGGTGAATAGTTACCATGAGTAAAGTCAGCAGCAATGTGGTGTGGCACACCCCGGAAGTCACCCGGCAGGATCGGGAACGGCGCAATCAACACAAGGGGCTGATGCTGTGGCTCACCGGCCTGTCGGGGTCAGGCAAATCGACCCTAGCGCACGCCACCGAGGCCTACCTCCACCAGATGGGGGTGCACACCTATGTGCTCGATGGCGACAATGTCCGCCACGGTCTGTGCGGCGATTTGGGCTTTTCCGCCGTGGCGCGCCGCGAAAACATCCGCCGCATCGGCGAGGTCGGCAAACTCTTTGTCGATGCCGGCACGGTGGTCTTCTCCGCCTTCATCTCACCCTTTCGCAGCGACCGCCAGCAGGCGCGCAAGCTCTTGGGCGAAGATTTTGTCGAGGTCTATTGCAACAGCCCGCTTAGCGTGTGCGAATCGCGTGATGTCAAGGGGCTCTACCAGCGGGCGCGGGCGGGGGAGATCCGCGACTTTACCGGCATCTCCTCCCCCTACGAGCCGCCGGAGAACCCGGAGATCGTGGTCGATACCGCCAACCTCACGCTGGAGGAGTCGGTGGAGCGCATCATCGACTACCTGCGACAACAGCAGCTCATCACCCTGTTGGCCGACGACGATCGCGGCCACCGCTAACCTGTGACCACCGCCTCCCCCGACACCCTGTTCATCAAAACCTACGGCTGCCAGATGAACAGCTACGACTCCGAACGGATGGTGGAGCTGATGCAGTCCGCCTACGGGCTGCGGCTGGTCGCTACGCCGGAAGAGGCCGATGTCATCCTGATGAACACCTGCTCGGTGCGGGAGAAGGCGGAGGAGAAGGTCTATTCGGAGCTGGGGCGCTACCGCAAGATCAAACAGCGCAATCCCCACCTGATCATCGGTGTCGGCGGCTGCGTGGCGCAGCAGGAGGGCAAACGGATCCAGCAGCGGGCGCCCTTTGTCGATCTGGTCTTCGGCCCGCAGACCTACCACCAGTTGCCACAGATGGTGAACCGCATCCGCCGTGAACGGATCAAGATCACCAATGTCGAGATGCCGGAGATCGAGAAGTTCGACCACCTGCCCAAGCCTGCGGGACACCATCTTTCCAGCTTCGTCACCATCATGGAGGGGTGCGACAAGTTCTGCACCTTCTGCGTGGTGCCCTACACCCGCGGCGAAGAGCTGTCGCGTCCGGCGGCGGACATCCTCGCCGAATGCCGCAACCGGCTGGAGAACGGCGCGGTGGAGATCACCCTGCTGGGGCAGAATGTCAACGGCTACCGCGGCGTCGGCACCGATGGCGAGGAGTGGGATTTCGCCACCCTGCTCTACGCGGTGGCCGAGCTGCCCGGGTTGCAACGGCTGCGCTTCACCACCAGCCACCCGCTGGAGGTGAACGAGGGGCTGATCGAGGCGTTCCGCGATCTGCCGATATTGATGCCCTTTCTTCACCTACCGGTACAGTCCGGCTCCGACCGCATCTTAAAGGCGATGCACCGTGGCCACACCCGCGCCGATTACCTGCGCATCATCGACCAACTGCGCGACGCCAGGCCCGATCTAGCGCTCTCCTCCGACTTCATCGTCGGTTTTCCCGGCGAGGGCGATGCGGACTTTGCCAACACCTTAGAACTGGTGCGCGAGGTGGGCTTCGATTCCGCCTACTGCTTCAACTACTCCCCCCGCCCCGGCACGCCGGCGGCGGAGCTTCAGGATTCGGTACCGCAAGCGGTCAAGCAGCAGCGCCTGACCGAACTACTGGGGCTGATGCGCGAACAATCGCGCCAAGCGCTGGAGAGGCAGGTCGGACGAACCGTAAAAGTGCTATTCGACGGCCACAGCAAGCAGGAGGGCGACCTCATCGGCCGCACGCCAGACTACAAGATCGTCCACGCCCGCGCCAACCCACGGCTGATCGGCCACACTCTTCCCGTCACCATCACCCGCGCCTACGGCCAGTCACTGCGCGGTGAAATCGTCGTCCAATAGGAGCCTCTTCTGACCCCCTCCCAACCCATCCAGCTACCAGCGCTCTCCAACGACCAGCTCGCCACCCTCTGCGGCCATGCGCACGACACCCTGCGCCGCATCGAGGCCTGTTTCGGTGTCCGGCTCACCGGTGCGATCGGCAACTGGGTGATCGCGGGCGCGCGCGCGGCGGAGGCGGAGGCCGCCCTGTGCGCGATGGCGCAACAGGTAGCGCAGGGAGGCATGCTACCGCCCGCGGATGTGGAGCAGATCATGCACACCGTGTGCGAACAGCCGCAGGAGAGCGGCGAGCCGCTGCTGATCGAGGCGGGACGGCGGCAGGTGCGCGGCAAATCGCCCAACCAGTGCCGCTACCTGCGCAAGATGCGCTCCCACACCCTCACCATCGCCATCGGCCCCGCCGGATCGGGCAAAACTTGGCTTGCGGTGGCCTCCGCCGTCGCCGATCTGCTCGCCGAACGGGTCACCCGCATCGTGTTGACCCGCCCGGCGATCGAGGCCGGCGAGCGGCTCGGATTTCTGCCCGGTGACATGCAGCAGAAGGTCGATCCCTACCTGCGCCCGCTGTTCGACGCCCTGATCGACATGCTGGGCAGCGAACGGATGGCCAAACTGCAGAGCGATGGCCGCATCGAGATCGCCCCGTTGGCCTACATGCGCGGCCGCACCTTAAACGACGCCTTCATCATCCTAGACGAGGCGCAAAACACCACCCGCACGCAGATGAAGATGTTCCTCACCCGGCTCGGCTTCGGCTCCAAGATGGTGGTCACCGGCGATATCTCGCAGATCGACCTGCCCAAGCAGGAGCAGAGCGGGCTGCTGCACGCCATCCAAGTGCTCGATAAGGTGGACGATGTCGCCCTCTGCCGCATGCAGAAGCGTGATGTGGTGCGCCACCGGCTGGTGGCCGATATTGTGGCGGCCTACGATCGGCACGATGATTGATATCCTCTACGACCAGCCGTGGGATCAGCTGCCGAGCCGCGCGCAGATGGAGGCCGCCATTCGCGCCACCCTGCCCGATGGCCGAGGGGAGCTCTGCGTGCGGCTGGCCGACAACCCCACCGTACAACAGCTCAACCAGCAGTGGCGGCAGATCGACCGCGTCACCGATGTGCTCGCCTTTCCGATGCAGGAGGGGAGCATCGACCAAGCGCAGCCGCTAGGCGACATCATCGTCGCCATCCCCTTTGTGCAACAGGAGGCGGCGCGGCTCGGGCTCCCCTTCCCCGACCACCTGATCCACCTGCTGATCCACGCCACCCTCCACCTGCTGGGCTTCGACCACGCCGAAACCGATGAACGCCGCGCCATGCGGCGACGCGAGCGAGAGATTATGCAAGCACTACACCTCCACGACCCGTGGCCAACCCACAGCGCGGCATGAACAGCCCCACGCCTACCCAACCCACCCTGCAACAGCGGCTGCGCCACTGGCTGCTCCAGACCCTGCGCCCGGGCGAAACCGACGAGGAGCTGTTGGCAATCATCAATCGGGCGGAGGCGATCCGCTCGGAGGAGCAGCGGGTGATGCTGGAGCGGATCATCGAGATCGACGACACCCGCGTGCGCGAGGTGATGACGCCGCGCTCCGAAATCATCGCCCTGCGCCGCGCCATGAGCCGGGATCAGGCGCTTGCGCTGATGGTCAAACACGGCATCAGCCGGGCGCCGCTGATCGACAACGACCTCGACCAGATCCTAGGCATCATCCATGTGTGGGATCTGCTGCGGCAGCAGCAGCTTACCGATCAGCCAGAGAAGTCGCTCGCCGAGCTGGCCACCCCCCATCAGGATGTCGCGGAGCTGCAACGGGTCTCCAGCGTGCTACACACCATGAAAAGCAACATCCACCTGGCCATTGTCCGCGATGAGTATGGCGGCGTGGCCGGGTTGGTTTCGCTCTCCGACCTGCTCAGCGAGATTGTTGGCCCCTTGGCAACCAACCAGCACACCCAGCCCAAAAGCGAGTGTGTCCGCCGCGATGACGGCTGGTGGGAGGTCGCCACCCGGATGCATATCGAAGAGCTGGAGGAGGCGCTGGAGATGGATCTCCCCAAAGGGGATTTTGACACCGTCGGCGGGCTGATCATCAGCCAACTGCAACGCATCCCCCGCGCCGGCGAACGGGTCAAGGCGGCCGGCCTCGACTTCAAGATCATTGAGGCGGATCCCCGCAGGGTGATCAGCGTGCTGCTGCGACCGATCCAACCGCCCGCCAGCTAGCCATGCCAACCCGCCTGCTCGTTGCCCTGCTGGCGGGTACGGCCATGCCGTTTGCCTTCTCGCCCTACCACTGGTGGCCGCTTGCCGTGCTGGCGTTCGCCCTCTGGATCGGCCTGCTCGCCGCCAAGCAGCAACCGTTTCTTCTGAGCTTGGCCTTCGGTTTCGGCTGGTTCGGCACCGGATCGTGGTGGCTGGCCACCACCTTCCACCACTACGGCAACCTGCCGTGGATCGCCGCCATCGGCTTCCAGCTGCTGGTCGGGTGCGTGCTGGCGCTCTTTCCCGCCCTGCTGGGGTGGAGCGCCACCCGCCTCGCCGGGCGCGACCCGCTGGCATTGCTACTGCTGTTTGCGCCGCTGACGGTGCTGGAAGAGTGGGTTCGCGGCCACCTCTTCACCGGGCTGCCGTGGACGGAGCTGGGCAACCTGATGCTGGGCACCCCGTGGATCGGCTGGGGCACGGTGGTCGGCGGGCTGGGGCTGTCGCTGCTGCCGCCACTATTCGCGGCCGCCCTGTGGGGCGTCACGCAACCGCGGCTGCGGCGCCCGGCGCTGCTGATCCTAGCAAGCGGCGCGCTGCTGGCGCTATTCGCCCCCATTATCGCCGTTCCCCGCCAGCCGGCGACCAAGGTGGCGCTGGTGCAACCCAACATCGCCCAAGACCACAAATGGGATCGCAACTACCTCGTCACCACCATGCACCGCCTGCGCGATCTGTCGGCAGCGCATGCGAACGACAGCGACCTTATCGTCTGGCCGGAGGCGGCCACCCCGTTTTTCCTGTCGCAAGCCCCCGGCTGGCGGCGCTGGCTGACCGCGCAGGTGGCCGACTGGCGCACCCCGCTGCTCTTCGGCGGCTTGAAACAGATGGCGGATGGCAGCGCCGGCAACGGCGCGTGGCTGCTGACCCCGGGTCGCGCCCACGCCGACTTTGTCGGCAAGCATCATCTGGTTCCCTTCGGGGAGTATGTCCCGGCATGGGTGCCGTGGCTACACAAGCTGGTGCCAGACATCGGCGACTTCCAGCCGGCGACGGACAGCGGCGTATTGACCCTGTCGCCGCGCCTGCGCATCGGGGTGCTGGTCTGCTACGAGTCGATCTTCGCCGACGAAATGCGGGCGCGGATCGGCAATGGCGCCACCATGTTGACGGTCATCACCAACGATGCGTGGTACGGCCACTCCCCCGCCGCGTGGCAACATCTTGAGGCGGCGCGGATGCGCGCGGTGGAGAGCGACCGCTTCGTGCTGCGCGCCGCCAACACCGGCGTCAGCGCCATCATCGCCCCCGACGGCGCCATCCAGCACACCATCGACTGGTGGCGGCAGGGTACCGTCACCGGCTCGGTGGCGGCGATCCATGCCCTCACCCCCTATTGCCGCCACGGCGACTGGCCACTGCTTGTCGCCTGTCTGCTCTGCGTCGCGCTGTTGCGGTGGCGATTTCGTCACCACACCCTAGCGTTCGCCGACCAACTTCATCTAAAACGACCTCGCAAGGGGTTGTCATCCAAGGAGCCTCTATGAAAACCCCACACTACCTGCTGGCGGCCACCGCCGCCCTGCTGATCGCCGGCTGCGACCAGCCCTCGAAGGCCAAGGCCACCGCCACGCCACCGGCGACCGGGGCGAGCAGCGCCGCCACCGAGGCGGTCGCGCTCACCAGCGACGCCAGCAAGTTCAGCTACGCCGTCGGCATGAACTTCGGCAGTTCCCTGCAGCGCTTCCCCGTGAAACTGGACAAGGCGGCGCTGCTTGCCGCGGTTCAAGCCTCCATCAACGGAGAGAAGACCCAACTCACCCCCAAAGAGGCACAAACCATCATCCAGTCGGTGATGAAAAAACAACAGGAGAAAGCGATGTTCAAACGCAAAGCCAAAGGCGAGAAAAACAAAAAGGAGGGCGCGGCATTCCTCGCGGAGAACGCGAAAAAAGAGGGGGTTCACACCACCGCCAGCGGCCTGCAGTACATGATCCTGCGTGAGGGCGACGGCCCAAGCCCGAAGCCCACCGACACCGTGAAGGTGAACTACAAAGGCACCCTGATCGACGGCACCGTCTTCGACTCCTCCTATGATCGCGGCCAACCGATCTCCTTCCCGCTCAACGGCGTCATCAAGGGGTGGACCGAAGGGCTGCAGCTGACCAAGGTCGGTGGCAAGATCCGCCTCTTCATCCCCTCCGACCTCGCCTATGGCAGCCGTGGCGCGGGCGGCAAGATCGGCCCCAACGCCACCCTGATCTTTGATGTCGAGCTGTTGGGCATCGAACAATAACCTAGTGCACCAGCCGCGCCCGATGGCACCTGACATCCACCCCAAGGCGGCCATTTTCGACCTCGATGGCACCTTGGTCGATGCCCTGCCCGATATTCGTGCCAACCTGAACCGGGCGCTGGCCGAGCTGGGCTACGGCTTCCAGCTTAGCGAAGCGGAGACCCGCCCCCATGTCGGGGGCGGGGCGCAAAAGCTGGCATCGTCGGTGTTGGGCAAGCCGATGGATGATCCGGCCACCATGGCGCTCTACCACCGCTTTGCCGAGATCTATGTCGCCCACCCGGCCGACTTCGGCCACCCCTTTCCCGGTGTGATGGAGACCCTGCAAACGCTGCATGACGCCGGCGTGCATCTCTCGTGTGTCACCGCCAAGCCGGCGGTGGCGCGCATCGAGGTGTTGCGGGCGTTGGCGATCACACCGCTGCTCGACCACGCCCTGTCGCCGGAGGATGGCTACGCCAAGAAACCGGCGCCCGACATGCTGCTCGCCTGCTGCGAGGTGATGCAGGTGGCGCCCGAGGAGACCATCATGGTCGGCGATACCCGTTTCGATCTCGAAGCGGGGCTGGCGGCCAACTGCCACACCACGGTGCATGTCTCCCACGGCTACCAGCCGCTGCCCGACGACCTGCGCGACCGGGTGATGGCGATCGACCACTTCTCCCAGCTTGTGCCGCTGTTCGGAGTCTAGTGCGCGCCACAGTTTCCGGGGTGTACGGCATCCTGCCCGCTGACCTGCCCCTCCATCAACTGCTGACATTCGCCGAGGCCGCCCTGCAGGGCGGGGTGCGCTGGCTACAGTTGCGCGACAAGAAACAGGGGTTCAAACGGGGGCTGAAGCGGGCGCGGGCGCTGCGCACCCTGTGTGACCGCCACCAAGCCCACCTGATCGTCAACGACTCCATCGCGCTGGCCGCCGAGTCCGGCGCCGATGGCGTCCACCTCGGGCGCGACGACCTGCCGACATGGCGCGAACTGCAACAGGCGCACGACGGTGGGCTGATTGTCGGTGTCACCTGCCGCGCCGATGCCCAACTGGCACGGGCGGCACTCGAGGGCGGTGCCGATTATCTCTCGTTCGGCGCCATCTTCCCCACCTGCAGCAAAAGCGATGTCCCCACCATCGGCCTGCCACGCCTCTCCAAGGCGCGCCAACTCTTTCCCGATGCCAACATCATCGCCATCGGCGGCATCACCCAAAACAACATCGTCCAAATCAAGGCCGCCGGCGCCGATAGTGCCGCCGTCATCTCCGGCCTCTTCGCCGCCGACGATATCACCAGCCGCGCCGCACAACTAACACAACTATGGACGGCGACCGCGACCGAGAGTCAAAAATCTTTGTGATGATTGTTGCCTAGGGTCAAAAATCTTTGTATCTTGGCGCACATGAAGCAGCGTTACCTGACCAAAGAGATCGCCGATGACCTAACAAGAAAGATGGTCTTCATCAGTGGCGCTCGCCAAGTGGGCAAGACCAGCATGGGCATGGAGATCGCCCGGAGATATTTCAGCCACGCCGATTACCTGAACTGGGATGCTAGGGATGATCGAAAGCGCTTCCTGGAAGGCAGATTCGCCGGCGATGCCAACCTCATCATGCTCGATGAGATCCACAAATACGCCGACTGGAAAAACCATGTCAAGGGGCTGTTCGACAAACACAAGGAGGATTGTTCCTTCCTCGTCACCGGCGGTGCCAGACTGGATATCTATCGGCGCGGAGGCGACTCGCTGATGGGACGCTATTACGCCTATCGTCTGCATCCGTTCTCGCTGACCGAACTGCTTGGATGCCCTACCCCCACCATCACGCCACTGGAAGCGCTCCAGATCCCCGACGCAAGTACGGAGGCCACCGATGCATTGCAGAATCTGATGATCTTCGGCGGATTTCCCGAACCGCTGCTGGGGCAGAGCCAGCGTGAACTTCGCCGCTGGCACAACCAGCGCGTGGATCGTTTGGTACGGGAAGATATTCGTGATATCGAGACCATCCGATCACTTTCCCGGCTGCAACTGCTGGTGGATAGCTTGCCGGAACGGATCGGCTCTCTGCTTTCCATCAATGCGCTGCGCGAAGATCTGTCGGTCGCGCATAAAACAGCGGCGCACTGGCTGGATGTGTTGGAGCACTTTTACTACCACTTCCGCATCTACCCCTTTGCCGGCAGCAGGATCCGCTCGCTGAAAAAGAACCCAAAACTCTACCTCTGGGACTGGTCGGAGGTGGGTGATGGCGGCGCGAGGCTGGAAAACCTAGTCGCTTCGCACCTGCTGAAACTTTGCCACTACCTGCAGGATGTGGATGGCCGTAAAACCGAACTCCATTTCCTGCGTGACAACGATGGGCGGGAGGTGGATTTTCTCGTCACCGAGGCGGGCAGGCCGTGGTTTGCGGTCGAGGTAAAATCATCCGTATCAGAACCATCCAAGCAGCTTGGCTATTTTGGTGAACGGCTGGAGATTCCAACCCTGTACCAAGTCGTAGGAGAGCAGGGAGTGGACTGGGTGCGCGGCAACACCCGCACCATCAGCGCCGATAAGTTTCTGCTTGCGATGCCATGACGACTTCACGGAAAGTCGGTATCGCTGCCACGGACGAGTTCGGGGAAAGGATTCCCCTCCTACAGGCTGTAGGAGCGGTTTCCAACCGCGAATTGCCATGGATGGACTTTTTGTGATCTGCTCCATAATGACGGCTTCATACAACGGGGGCGTCATGGAATGAGGAGGAAAGGATGATCAAACTGAGCGATGATGCGCTTGAGGCTTTGCTAAACGATACGGAATCCGATCGTGCTGAACGCAAAGAGTCGTTCAACGGCAATGTTCCCAAAAAAGCAAGGCAGGCCGTATGCGCCTTCGCAAACGATCTGCCTAATCATAATCTACCGGGTATTCTCTTCATCGGCGCTAAAGACAATGGAGAACCATCCAATCTGGATGTAACGGATCAGCTTCTGCGGTCGCTAGCTGACATGAAAACCGATGGAAATATCTTGCCTTTGCCTGTGTTGTCTGTGGAAAAACGGATGCTGAAGGGCGCGGAAATGGCTGTTGTTACCGTCATGCCTTCCGACATGCCTCCCGTAAAGTACGAAGGGCGGATCTGGATTCGCACCGGCTCCAGACGCGCTATAGCCAATGCGCAGGAAGAGCGCATTCTCAATGAGAAAAGAAGATACAAAAACATCCCGTTTGATATTTATCCCGTCCCATCAGCCCAAATAGGCGATTTATCTCGATCGATATTTGAGAACGACTATCTCCCTGCTGCATTTGCTGTGGATGTGTTGGAAGCGAACAACCGTAGTTATGAAGAGCGGCTGGCATCCTGCAAAATGATTGTTTCCCCGGACGATACAACACCAACCGTCCTAGGGCTGTTGTCTATCGGCAAAAACCCGCAGGATTTTTTACCCGGTGCCTATGTTCAGTTTCTGCGTATTGACGGAACGGAGTTGGCCGATCCAGTAATCGATGAAGCAGATTTCGGTGGAACCGTGGTAGAAATGTTGCGCAGAACCGAAGAAAAACTTAGCGCATATAATCGAACAGCGCTCGATATTGTCTCCTCGCCAACACACCATAAAGAGCCGTCCTATCCTCCGGCAGCCATCCAGCAAATCCTGTATAACGCCGTACTACACCGAACCTACGAGAGCACCAACGCTCCGGTGCGGGTTTACTGGTTTAACGATCACATAGAAATCATCAGCCCCGGCGGATCCTATGGCAATGTGACGATTGACAACTTCGGCAGCCCGGGAATTACGGATTACAGGAACCCCAATATCGCGGATGTCTTGAAAACCTTTGGTTTTATCCAGGCTTTCGGCAGAGGCATCGCCATCGCCAGAACATTGATGCGGGAGAACGGCAACCCCGATCTCGAGTTTCAAACGACTTCCAGCGCTGTTGTTTGCCTACTGAGGAGCAAATCATGACGACCCCCGTACTGACATTTTTCAATAACAAGGGCGGGGTTGGCAAAACCTCGCTGATTTATCATCTGGCGTGGACATTTGCCGATCTGCGCAAGCGTGTTGTCCTCGCCGACCTCGATCCGCAGGCCAACCTGACCGCGGCTTGCCTCAATGAAACGCAGGTCGAACAGCTATGGGACAAAAAAGATTCCGGCTCGACCATGTACCAATGCGTAAAGCCGTTGACGGATGTAGGTGACATTGTGGAACCCGTCCTGCAAAGTGTGAGTACCGATCTCTATCTCCTTCCCGGCGATGTTGCGCTTTCGAGTTATGAAGAAGCACTGTCGAACGAATGGCCGCATAGCATGGGCGATAGCAACCTCTACCGCCCGATGCGGATGTTGAGTTCTTTTTGGCAAGTCATGCAAATGGCCGCGAAAAAGGTGGAGGCCGATGTTATTCTGGTGGACATCGGCCCAAACTTGGGGGCGATCAATCGATCTGTGCTAATTGCAACAGACTATGTCGCAATTCCACTGGGTGCAGATCTGTTTTCACTGCAGGGGCTGAAAAACCTAGGGCCAACCTTGAAAAGCTGGAAAAACCTATGGAAAAAACGGCTGGACAACTGGGAAAGCAGTGTAGAAGCACACGACTTCCCCCATTTTCAATTGCCCGAAGGAGCCATGCAGCCCATCGGTTATCTCTGTCAGCAACATAGTGTGCGGCTGAATCGACCGGTAATAGCCTATGATAAATGGATAAAACGCATCCCGAGTGTCTATCGCCAAGCGGTACTGGAGGAGAGCGCGAACCCAGAGATCAAACCGGAAGATGATACCTATTGTCTGGCCACAATCAAACATTTTCGAAGCCTGATTCCCATGGCGCAGGAACACCGCAAACCGATTTTCAAACTAACACCGGCCGATGGTGCCATCGGTAGTCACGCCAATGCCGTACAAGATGCTAGGCGGGATTTTCAACGACTGGCCAAAAAGGTAGCAAATCAGATTGGGATGAACCTATGATCCCGGCAACCTGCCGGGATCACTTTTGAAAACACCGAGACCCCATCAATTGCATAGGAGTGAACACCACACCCACCGCTGCCTGACTATTGGCTTTAGTACATCGCAAAAAGTCTGTCCATGGACTTTTTGCGATCCGCTCAATCATGGAGGTTCACCATGGCTACACCACATCGTCGGCTCGATCTCTTCATTCGTTGGCTACGCCGCTGTCCACAATGCGGTGCATGGGGCAGCCTGCGAAAACCCCATTCAACGCATAATCTTACGGG
>WFMN01000017.1 GCA_015489095.1 Mariprofundaceae bacterium
GATTTGCGCGGCCGTCCGTGGCCGCGATGACGACTTCTTGCAAAGTCATCAGATTTCCGTGCCGCCCTCGCTGGCATCACAGCGCCGGAAGCGGTGTAGCCACACCAGTGCGTCAGGATTCCACTCCATCGACCGGTGCATGCGCAAAATGAGGTTCTTGTAGGCGTCAAGGCTGTCAAACCCCTCCGCGCGCGCACCCTCATCGCCCATCTCTCCCAACCGCTGACGGGTGAGTTCCGTACAGACAAACTCGACACCTTGCAGGGTGAATCGTTCACTAGGCCAAGCATAGACACCATCGCGGCGTTGCTCGGTTTTCCGGCCGGCGAGCGCCGCCGCCACCAACTTCGGGTGGCGAATCAAACGATCGATGGAACAGGTTTTCTCAGGATAATCCGACATGGCGGCGAATGCTCGCCCATTTTGCGCCATCCATCCACCTTTAGACAAAGCGATCGAGTACAGCCTGTGGCGGCAGCCTCACCGGCATCCCGTGCAGATTATAGATCAACACATACCAGCGCCCATCATGAGGCGTTGGCACCTCGCCACCACCGGACACCACCTCCGCCGCGGGCGCAACCGCTTGCACCGGCCGTTCGCCACCCACCGACAGGGCATAAACACTGGCGGGCCTGTTGGTGTCGTACTGCAGGCCGAACGCAAGCGTCAACTTCATCGCCCACACCCACGCGTGGGCGCGCCAATGGGCAAAACCCTCCTGTCAGCAGCGGCAAACATTGCCGCCCCCGGCTAAGACATGACAGCCACCCATCGCGTCAACCCATCACAACAGCCTGTTATGGTTGACGACTTCGCAAGAAGTCGGCATCGCGGCCACGGATGGCCGCGCAAATCAATGGCTTGCGCAGCAAGTCGTTGATTTGTAAGGAAGGTGAAAATCGCATTTTCGCCTTCCGTCAAGCAAAAAGTCCACGGATGGACTTTTTGCAATGTCCTCATGGTTGAATACTTTGCTAACCTCCCTTGCCATCTGGAAATTCCGACCGGGGAGCACGCCGCAATATCGAGGCCACCAGCAGTGATATAACTTTATTTTATCCTAATGGTGCAAAAGTTTAATTTTACAATATACCGTGGGTCGCTAGCGTTCTCGCCATCGCAGGAGAACATCCCATCTTCGGCAACGGGCACTGCCCGCTAAAACCTAGTTCAAACATTTTTCTATTGGAGGAAAACAACCATGGCATTAGACCAATCGAATCGTTATTCCGACCTCAGCCTCAAAGAAGAGGATCTGATCGCAGGCGGTAAGCACCTGCTGGCGGCCTACCGCCTGCTACCCAAGCCCGGCAACGGCTTTCTGGCCACCGCGGCGCATGTGGCCGCCGAATCCTCAACCGGCACCAATGTGGAGGTATCGACCACCGACGACTTCACCCGCGGTGTGGACGCGCTGGTCTATGAGATCGACGAAAACGCCTTCGGCGAGCAGGGCGGCCTGATCAAAATCGCCTATCCGGTCGAGCTGTTCGACACCAACCTGCTCGACGGCAAGCACGGCATCGCCCACATGACCAGCATGATCATCGGCAACAACCAAGGCATGGGCGACATCATCGGCCTGCGCCTGCTCGATTTCATGGTGCCGGAGTGCATGGTGCGCAATTTTGACGGCCCCGCCACCAACATCACCGACATGTGGAAGACGATGGGCCGGCCGGAAGTGGACGGCGGCTACATCGCCGGCACCATCATCAAGCCCAAGCTGGGTCTGCGTCCGGAACCGTTCGCCAAGGCGTGCTACGACTTCTGGCTCGGCGGCTGCTTCATCAAGAACGATGAGCCGCAGGCCAACCAGCCCTTCTGCCCGATGAAAGAGGTCTTCCCGAAGATCGCCGAGGCGATGGACAAGGCGCAGCAGGAGACCGGCGAGGTGAAGTTCTTCTCCGCCAACATCACCGCCGATGACCCGGAAGAGATGAAGGCGCGCGGCAACTTCATCCTCGAGACCTTTGCCAAATATGGCAACGAGAAGCATCTCGCCTTCCTCGTCGATGGCTTTGTCGCAGGCCCCGTGGGCATCACCACCGCGCGGCGCAACTTCCCAGACACCTTCCTCCACTACCATCGCGCCGGCCACGGCATGGCGACCAGTGAGGTCAATCCGCGTGGCTACACCATGCTGGTGCACATGAAGCTGGCGCGCCTGATGGGCGCTTCCGGCATCCACACCGGCACCATGGGCTACGGCAAGATGGAGGGCGGCTCCGACGACCGCGTGCTGGCCTACATGCTGGAGCGCGACCACTGCCAGGGCACCTACTTCCACCAGAACTGGTACGGCATGAAAGCGACGACGCCGATCATCTCCGGCGGTATGAACGCACTGCGTCTGGTCGGCTTCTTCGAGAACCTCGGCCACGCCAATGTGATCAACACCTGTGGCGGCGGCGCTTTCGGTCACATCGATTCGCCGGCGGCCGGCGGCCGTTCGCTGCAGCAGGCCTATGAGTGCTGGGCATCGAAGTCGGATCCGATCGAGTTCGCCAAGACCCACAAGGAGTTCGCCCGCGCGTTCGAGTCCTTCCCGCACGATGCCGACCGGCTCTATCCCGGCTGGCGCGCCGAGCTGGGCGTGCACGCCTAGCCCCGGAGGCGGATTCCGCTATCAAAAGGCCTCCGCAAGGGGGCCTTTTCTTTTTCAACAGC
>WFMN01000018.1 GCA_015489095.1 Mariprofundaceae bacterium
CTGCCGCCCGGCCCCGCCAGCAGGATCGGCGATTGCGACGACCCCAACCTGAAGGCGCGCGTCATCGCCGACTACATCGCCGGCATGACAGATCGCTACGCCCTCGACGAGTACGACCGCCTCTTCGCCAGCCACTGTGCCACCTAGCGCCGTGATCCGCCCGTTGTGGCTTGCGCTGCTGCTGTTGGCGCCGCTGTCGGCCGCGGCATCCATCTACACCGTCCCCGCCCACGACGACGCTGCAAGCGAGTGCCGGCGCATCGGCCACAAGCTCGGCAGCGTCTCCGTAGCCGACTGTCTGGCGGCGGGGCTGGTGGCCACCGACGGCTACTCCGCCACCGGGCAGGCGATCTTGATGCGCGAGTTTCCGCCGCTCGCCCACCGCCGCCCGCGGGCGCGGGTGCTGCTGATCGGTGGCATCCACGGCGATGAGTTTTCCGCTGTCAGCATCGTGTTCAAATGGATGCGCATCTTAAGCCGGCACCACTCCGGCCTTTTTCACTGGCACATCATCCCGCTGATGAACCCCGACGGGCTGCTGCAGCGCCACTCGCAGCGGATGAATGGGCACCATGTCGATCTGAACCGCAATTTCCCCACCGCCAACTGGGAGCGGGAGAGCCGGATCTACTGGGTGAAGCGCACCCGCAAAGATCCGCGCCGCTACCCCGGCCCCGCCGCCGGCAGCGAGCCGGAAACGCAGGCGCTGATGCGGGAGATCGACCGCTTTCAGCCCGATGTGATCATCTCCGTTCACGCCCCCTACGGCCTGCTCGACTTCGATGGGCCGCCGGCCGCCCCCAACCATATCGGCTACCTCTACACCCACCTGCTGGGCACCTACCCCGGATCGCTGGGCAACTACGCCGGGGTGGAACGCCGGATCCCGGTGATCACCATGGAGCTGCCCAGGGCCGGCATCATGCCGACATCGCGGCAGATCCACCGCATGTGGATCGATCTGGTGGCGTGGATCCGCCACCATATTCCCCGCCAACAGACCCTCTTATTCCGCCGGATGGGCGCCATGGCCAGCGGGGTGATTGACGAATAGCGTGCTATTGTCGTCCATTGGGGTTATGGTTCGGCTCCCGCTTGGTGCGGGTATTTTGACTGTGTGGTAGCCAAGTCGCCGATGTGTGGCTGTTTGCCCACGATTTATTTTTGAGGATTTTGTTTTTTATGTTGAATATCTATGTGGGCAACCTGCCCTATTCCGTGAACGAAGATGAGCTTCGTAACCTTTTTTCCGAGTTTGGCGAGGTCTCCAGCGCCCATGTCATCAGCGACCGCGATACCGGTCGCTCCAAGGGATTCGGCTTTGTCGAAATGGACAACAGCGAAGATGGCCAGAAGGCCATCGAAGCCCTTGACGGCAGCGATCTTGGTGGACGCAATATCCGCGTCAACGAGGCCAAGCCGCGCGACGATCGCCCGCGCCGCCGCTTCTAAACCCTTTTCCGTCGGGGGAGTGATCCCTCTGTTCGGACGAGCAGGACGGCTTTGTAAAAAGTCGTCATCGCGGCCACGGATGGCCGCGCAAACCGGGTGCTTGCGTGAGCAAGCGACCGGTTTGTAAGGGAAGTGAAAACCGCGTTTTTCGCTTCCCGTCAAGCAAAAAGTCCACGGACGGACTTTTTGCGATGGGATCAAGCAACGCGCCTTGCCATCCACACTATTATGTGCGGATGGCGGGCGCGTTTTGCGTTGTACTCCTTCGCTTAACATGTCCAGCCAACCCACGCCGATCATCGCCGTTTTGCCGCCGCTGGTGGCCAATCAAATCGCCGCCGGCGAGGTGGTGGAACGGCCGGCCTCGGTGATCAAGGAGCTGGTGGAGAACAGCATCGATGCCGGCGCAACAGCGGTCACGGTGCGCGTCGAGGACGCCGGCAAACAGCGCATCGTGGTCGATGACGATGGCGATGGCATGTCGGCGGTCGATGCCGAATTGGCGATGCAACGCCACGCCACCAGTAAGATTCACACCGCCGACGATCTGCACCGCATCGCCAGCCACGGCTTTCGCGGCGAGGCGCTGCCGTCGATCGCCTCGGTGAGCCGCTTTCGCCTCCACACCTCTCTGCGGGGTAGCGACGAAGGGGTGGAGATCCGTATCGACGATCAGGGAAAGCTCTCCAGTCGCCCCGCCGCCGCGCGCCGCGGCACCCAGGTCGAGGTGCGCGACCTCTTTCTCAACACCCCCGCCCGGTTGCAGTTCATGCGCAGCAACAAAACCGAAGAGGCGGCGATGGTCGAGGTGGTGCGGGCGCTGGCGCTGGCCAATCCGTCGCTGGCGCTGACCCTCTATCTGGATGGCCGCAAGCGGCTCGCCTTTCCCAGCCAAGGTTGGGAGGCGCGCATCCACGCTGTCATGGGCGGCGAGTTCCGGGCCAACAGCCATCGTCAGCAGTGGGCGTATGACGATATCCAGATCGACGCCGTGCTGGGATTGCCCACCTTCCACCACCGCGACAGCTCGCGGATGTGGTTTCTGCTCAATGGCCGCGTCATTCGCGACAGGCAGTTGATCGCCGCCCTGCGTGCCGGCTACCGCGATGTGATGTTCCACGACCGCTATCCGGTGGCGGTGGTGCAGATCCACCTCGATCCGGCACAGGTCGATATCAATGTGCATCCCGCCAAGCGGGAGGTGCGTTTCGCCAAGCCGGGGGCGGTGCGTTCCGCCATCGTGGCCACGGTGCGCAGCGCGCTGGAGGCGATGGGCGGCCGTAGCAGCACCACCACCAGCCACGCCGCCATCGAGGCGATGCGCCCGGCGGCGGGCGGTGGCAGCAGCAGTGGGGTTGCCGGTGGTTACGCCCCGCCGCCGCGCGGCGCCAACACCCCCGCCGCCGACGAGATGCGCAAGCTGCTCTTTGCGACGCCGACAAGCAGCCCCCGCCCCGATCCCGCGGCCTGTGAGCCGGCCGCACCCTACGAGGCCGAGCCGACGGTGGGGGAGGTGCCCCATTTCGGCAAGCCGCTGGCGCAGATTCACCGCCGCTACCTGCTGACCCAGTCGGACGACGGCGTGCTGCTGATCGACCAGCACGCCGCCCACGAGCGTATTATCTACGAAACCTTCAAGCAGCAACTGCGCCAGCGGCGGGTGGCCACCCAGCCGCTGCTCATCCCCGCGCAGTGGCAGGCGGAACCCGAACTGGCGGCGTGGCTGCACGACCATCCCGATGCGCTCGCTCCGTTCGGTGTCGAGATCGACGCGGTGGATGATGAACACTTTACCATCCGCGCCATCCCATCGCTGCTGGGCAAGGGGTCGCCCGTCGCGCTGGTGGCCGAACTGGCGGAGTCGGTGCGTCTCATCGGCGGCGACGAGGAGGGGCTAGGCCGGGTGCTGGAGCGGTGGCTGGGCAATCGCGCCTGCAAGCATGCCATCACCTCGGGTCAGGAGCTTAGCCTCGACGCGCAGCGCGCGCTGTTGCAACAGATGGCGGAGACCCCCAATATTGCCCAATGCAACCACGGTCGCCCCACCTGGATCAAACTGACCCTCAACGACCTCGATCGCCTCTTCGGGAGGCAGGGATGATGGCGTCGCAGCAAGCCATCATCGCGGCCACGGATGGGTTCGGGGAAGGGATTCCCCTCCTACGGGCTGTAGGAGCGGTTTCCAACCGCGAATCGCCACGGACGGACTTGTTGCGATGGGATCAGGGATGATGGCGTCGCCGCAAGCCATCATTGCGGCCACGGATGGGTTCGGGGAAGGGATTCCCCTCCTACGGGCTGTAGGAGCGGTTTCCAACCGCGAATCGCCACGGACGAACTTGTTGCGATGGGATCAGGGATGATGGCGTCGCCACAAGCCATCATCGTGGTCACGGATGGGTTCGGGGAAGGGATTCCCCTCCTA
>WFMN01000019.1 GCA_015489095.1 Mariprofundaceae bacterium
GCGCTATCCGTAGTTCTTGCGCGCAACCCGCATTGCTGCCAGTGCCACCAAAAGGCACACTATATGACTGTAACTACACGCATGCTGATCAACGCCTCCCACGATGAGGAGCGCAGGGTCGCCATCATTCAAAACGACTACCTGCAGGAACTCGACATCGAGTCGGCGCACAAGGTCATCACCAAAAGCAACATCTACCGCGGCACCATCACCAAGATCGAACCGAGCCTGCAGGCCTGTTTCGTGGAGTATGGCGGAAGCCGCCAAGGGTTTTTGCCGATCAACGAGATCCACCCCGACTACTGGAAGGATGGGGTCGATAAGAACCAGAATCCGCGCAAGGTCAACATCCAGGATGTCCTTGAAGGCAAGCAACAACTGCTGGTGCAGGTGGTCAAGGAGGAGCGCGGCAACAAGGGGGCGGCGCTCACCACCTTTATCTCGCTGGCGGGGCGCTATCTGGTGCTCTCGCCCAACACCATGCGCGGCGGCATTTCGCGCAAGCTCTCCGATGAGGAGCGGCGCGCGCTCAAGGCGATTATCAAGCAGCTCAATGTGCCGGACGATATCGGCCTGATCGTGCGCACCGCCGGCCGCGATCAGAAGCTGGAGGCGCTGCAGCGCGACTTTACCTACCTGACGCGGCTGTGGGACGAGATTCGCATCAAGGGCAACTCGGCACCGGCGCCGTCGCTGATCTACATGGAGGGCGACCTCGCCACACGCGCCATCCGCGACCATTTCACCGATGACATCTCCGAGATCTGGGTCGATAACCACGAGATCTACACCCGCACCAAGCAGTTCGTCCACGCGGTCATCCCCGGCAAGGAGAAGCTGGTCAAGCTCTACCGGGGCAAGAAGCCGCTGTTCCGCCACTACGGCATCGAGGCGCAGTGCGAGGAGATCCATCAGCGCGAGGTGCGCCTGCCGTCCGGCGGGTCGCTGGTGTTCGATCCCACCGAGGCGCTCACCTCGATCGATATCAACTCGTCGCGCTCCACCAAGGGCAAACATATCGACGAGACCGCGCTGGCCACCAATCTGGAGGCGGCGGAGGAGATCGCCCGGCAGTTGCGTATCCGCGATATCGGCGGTCTGATCGTGATCGACTTTATCGACATGGCGTCGCGCAAGCATGGGCAGCAGGTGGAGGAGGCGCTGCGCAAGGCGTGTGAAATGGACAAGGCGCGGATCCAGATCACCCGTATCTCCCGCTTCGGGCTGCTGGAGATGTCGCGCCAGCGGTTGCACCCCAGCGTGCGCGAGGTGACCAGTCAGGTCTGCCCGCGCTGCAAGGGGCGCGGTTCGGTGTTGACCACCGAGGCGATGGCGCTGCACATCCTCACCCGCATCGAGGACTGGGCGGAAGGGGGCAAGGGGCCGGAGTTGTTGGTGCAGGTTCCCTCCGAAACCAGCGAGTACCTGATGAACCACAAGCGCGACTATATCGCCCGGATCGAAGAGAATTACGAAGTGAAGATCACGCTGCAGATCCGCCAGGATCTGGTGATTCCGCACTACAAGATCGAGCGGCTGTGGAGCGATGGTAACCAGAAGCGCAGCGAGGTGCTGGAGGATACCTCCAAGGTGGCCAAGCAGCGGCCAACCAAAAAGCTGCGACCGCTCAAGCCGGTGGTTGGCATTCCCACCCCGCCGGAAGCGGAGGAGCCTGCTGCCAAGCAGCCCTCCCGCCCCCGTTCGAAGCAGAAGAAGGGGGAGAAGCCCGGTCTGATCAAGCGGCTGGTGAGCGTGCTGTTTGGCGCCGACGAGGGCAGGCAACTGCAGGATGATGTCGAAGCGCAACAGCCTCCGGCCGAGGAGGAGCGCAAGGGTGGCGGGCGCGGCCGTGGTCGCCGCGGCGGAAGGAAACGGCGTTCCGGCAAGGGGCAGGGCGGCGAGCAGCAGGCGGCCAACGGCAACAAGGTGGAGCAGGAGCAGCCGCAACAGGGTGGCGATGACGAGCAGAAACCGAAAAAACGGCGGCGCAGACGGCGTAAGCCGGCCAACCGCGACGCCAACGGCAACGCGGCGGATGCAGGTAGCGGGGGCGAGCAGCCGCCCGCCGCCAAGGGGGAGGAGAGCGGCGGAGGTCAGAGCGGCGATAACGGTGGCGAGAAGAAACCGCGTCGCCGCAGGCGTCGGCGTAAACCCGCCGCGGCAGCCGCCACCGCCGAGGGCGGCGGTGCGGAGGGTGGGTCGTCGAAGCCCGAGGGCGCCCCGCGGGCAACCGCGGCCGATGCCGCGCCCAAGGCGGAGCGTGGGAGCGCGGAGGCGGCGTAGCGATCGCCCATGGAGCCCGCCGCCGCTGAAACCCTGACCGTCACCATCCCCGACCATCTGGCGGGGGTACGGCTGGATGATGCGCTGGCGCAGTTGAGCGCGCAGTCGCGCAGCCGCATTCAGGGGCTGTTGCAGGCGGGGAACATCACCGCCCATCGGAGCAAACCGAAGCGGTCGCGCAAGGTGGTAAGCGGAGAGGTGTTCACGATCACCCTGCCCGCGGCCGCGCCGCTGGCTCTGGAGCCGGAGGCGATCGCCCTCGATATCCTTTACGAAGATGACTACCTGCTGGTGGTCAACAAGCCGGCGGGGATGGTGGTACACCCCTCGCACGGCCACGACCGCGGCACCCTAGTGCACGCCCTGCTGCACCACTGCCCCGACCTGCCCGGCATCAACGGCATCCAGCGCCCCGGCATCGTCCATCGCCTCGACAAAGATAGCTCCGGCGCGCTGGTGATCGCCAAGGAGGAGGCCACCATGCGCGCGCTGGGTGTGCTGTTTGCCCACCACGACTTGGAACGCCAATACATCGCGTGGTGTCGCGGCACCCCGCCGTGGCACCGCTACACCATCGACCTTCCGCTGGGGCGTCACCGCCACAACCGGCAGAAGATGGCGGTCTGCCACGACGGCAAGCGGGCGGTCACGGTGGCGGAGTGTGAGATGCGCCACCGCCTGCGCTACAGCCGCATGCGGCTGACGCTGGAGACCGGCCGCACCCATCAGATCCGCGTCCACTTAAGCCATCTCGGCCTGCCGATTCTCGGCGATCCGCTCTATGCCCGTCCGTTTCATCCCGACAAACGCACCCCGGAGCCGCTGCGCAACGCCATCCTCGCGCTGCGGGGGCAGGCGCTGCACGCCGAACTGCTGGCGTTTGACCATCCGGTCACTGGCAAGGAGGTGCGCTGTGTCGCCCCGTTGCCACCCCATTTGCGCCTGTTGGATACGGCGCTGATCGATAGCCAATGCTGAGCTCCGAGGCGCTGGCTAGGATCGGTGTGCACGCCGCCTTTACGGTCGCCGCCGATGGCGGCGTGCGCGATGAGCACGACCCGCTGGCGGAGCAGATCGCCTGGCGCGCCGGGTTTCATCTGCCGCTCTATCAATGCAGGCAGTTGCACGGCGATCAGGTCTGGTGGGTGGAGTGGGGCGATGCCAAGGGGGGCGCCGACATCCTCATCAGCCGCAAGCGCGATTGCACGCTGGCGATCCGCACCGCCGACTGTCTGCCGATCCTGCTGGCCGACGCCGACGCGGGGGTGATCGCCGCCGTCCACGCCGGATGGCGCGGCACGGTGCGCAATGTGGCCGCCAAGGCGGTCGCCACCATGGTGGAGATCGGCGCCAACCCCGATCGTATCCACGCCGATTTCGGGCCGGCCATCGGTTCCTGCTGCTTTACCGTGGATGGCGATTGCCTGGAGCAGTTGCGGCGGGCGGCGGAGTGCGTGGGTATCCACGAGGATGGCGGGCGGCACCACGCCGATCTGGCAGCCATCAACCGCCATCAACTGCAACAGAGCGGCCTCCATCCCGCCCATATCGGCGGTGGGGCTGCCTGCACCTGCTGCTCCACCGACCACTTCTCCCACCGGCGCGACCAAAGCCCGTGGAGGCAACTGGCGCTGATCGGCCTGTAAGCGGAACGGTGTCCGCGCCCGCGCTCGCCATCTCCACGGATGGGCGCTTGCAATGCCTCCGCGCCATGGCTACAATCCCACCTTTTCGCTGGGTAGTCGGGTTTCGGGAGTTGGCGATGTTGGATTGTGTGGCACCATGACCAAGGATGAACTGCGCGCGGTTGTGGATACCATTTTCGATGCGGTGATTACCATCGATTGCCACGGCGTCATGCTGGACTGTAACCCGGCCACGCAGGCGATGTTCGGCTACACGCACGATGAGTTGATCGGCCACAATGTCTCCATGCTGATGCCGGAGCCCTACCGCAGCGAGCATGACGGCTACCTCCGCCGCTATCTCGACACCAACCAGCCGCGGGTGATCGGCTTCAACCGCGAGGTGACCGGCCAGCGCAAAAACGGCACCACCTTCCCGATCGAACTGGCGGTCAACGAGACCGGCTCCGGCGCCGAGCGCCATTTTGTCGGCATCGTGCGCGACATCACCCGCCGCAAGGCGTATGAAGAGGCGCTGCAACGGGCGCGCCACGAGGCGCTGCAGGCGAATCGCGCCAAATCGGCCTTCCTCGCCAACATGTCCCACGAGCTGCGCACCCCGCTCAACTCCATCATCGGCTTCTCTTCCATCCTGGCCGGCGGCATGGCCGGCCCATTGAACGACGAGCAGCAGCGCCAGCTCGATTTCATCCACAGCAGCGGCAAGCACCTGCTCAACATCATCAACGACATCCTCGACCTCTCCAAGGTGGAGGCGGGCAAGATGGAGCTGAAGATCGCCCCATTTGTGTTGCAGCGCGTGGTGGACGAGGCGGTCGATCTCGTGCGTCCGCTGGCGGATGCGCGGGGGCTTGCGCTGACGGTCACCATGCCGGAGGGCGACATCGAGGTGGTGCAGGATGGCGATCGCTTCAAGCAGATTTTGCTCAACCTGCTCAGCAACGCCATCAAGTTTACCCCGCGAGGGGAGGTGCGGCTGGAGGTGACGGCGGCGCACCAACACATCCGCTGCGCGGTGTGCGACAGCGGGATCGGTATCCGAAAGGAGGAGCTGGAGCGGGTGTTCGAGCCCTTTGTTCAGGTCGGGCCGAACAACGACGCCGACCATCCCGGCACCGGGCTGGGGCTGGCGCTCTGCCGCCGCTTGATGCGCATGATGGGAGGAGAGATCACCGTCACCAGCGCGGTTGGCAAGGGGAGCTGTTTTATCATCGAGATGCCGCAACGGCTGGCGATGTCCGCGGCCGGGCGCCCGGAAGCTACTGCGCGTGGCGCGACCGAGGACGACGCGCCGCTGGTGCTGGTGATCGACGACGACCCGCAGGCACAGGAGCTCAAGCGCTTTTACCTTGAGCGCGACGGCTACCGCGTCATCCAGCTCTTCGACGGCCGCCGCGCCATCGACACCATCCGCGCCGAGCGCCCCCGTGTGGTGTTGCTCGATCTGCTGATGCCCGAGGTCAACGGCTGGGAGGTGCTGGCCCGCATCAAGC
>WFMN01000020.1 GCA_015489095.1 Mariprofundaceae bacterium
CCCAACCGTTTGAGCTGACGGACGATGGTGCCGCCGGACTCCTCCTTCCACTGCCAGACCCGATCGACAAACGCCTCACGCCCGAGATCGCGGCGGTGGATCCCCTCCTTGTCCAGCAACCGCTCCACCACCATCTGGGTGGCGATGCCGGCGTGGTCGGTGCCCGGCTGCCATAGCGTCGATTTGCCCACCATCCGCTGCCAGCGAATCAAGGCATCCTGTAGCGTAAAGGTAAACGCGTGCCCCATGTGCAAACTGCCGGTCACATTGGGCGGCGGAATAACGATGCAGTAACCCTCTTCACCCTCAGCCGGAGTGTAGGCATCCGAACCCAACCACTGGTCGGAAATCGCCGCCTCCAACGATTGCGGATCGTAATGTTTCGCTAAAGTCATGGTATTATAGTCTCTTCCTCACTTAGTAATACGGTGATACAGAAACAGCGTCAAATCAGGCTCGTGGTTCAGCGACACCGTTACATTCTGCCGAAAAAAACCATCCATCTCCGTCGGCTCACCCCATAATTTCCACTGCAACCGAACCCCATTACGGGTGATCTCTCCATCCTGTTCATCGCCACTCACCCGATCGAGCAGCCGCTGCCGCTCGATCAGATCGAGCGCGCTATCCAGCATGAGGGTCTGATCCGCCAATGTGCGCTGCACATCACTGGATGCCCCCAGCCGACCGACCATCGCCACCAGCGCCGTCGCCACAATCACCATCGCCACCAGCACCTCGATCAATGTAAAACCGGAGGCGCTATCCCTCTGCATATCCCTCTTGCATCGCCGCCAAGATCCGGCGCGCCGCCTCGGCCGGCTGCGCGGCCTGAATAATCGGCCTGCCGACCACCAGATAATCGGCGCCGGCGGCGATCGCCATCGCCGGGTCGGCCACCCGCGCCTGATCCTGCACCGCCGCGCCCTGCATCCTGATCCCCGGCGTCACCGTCACGAACCCCGCACCGCACGCCGTCTTGATCGCCGCCACCTCGTGCACGCTGCAGACCACGCCGTCCAGCCCGGCATCCAAGGCGATCCGCGCCCGCTCGACCGCCACGGAGCGCGCCTGATCCCGCGGCATGGGGTCGCTGGTCAGCACCGTCACCGCGATCAGCCGCATGCGCGGAAAATCGGCCGCGGCAGTCGCGGCCGCGCTCAGCATCGCCGCGCCCCCTCCGGCATGGACATTGACCATCTCCACCCCGAGTTCACCGGCGCTGGCAACCGCCTGCGCCACCGTGTTGGGGATATCGTGAAACTTGAGATCGAGGAACAGACGGTGTGAACGGCGCAGCTCCGCCACCAGCGCCGGCCCCTCGCGCACAAACAGCCGCAGACCGACCTTGAACCACCCCACCTGATCGCCAAGCCGGTCGCGCATCGTCAGCGCCGCGTCCCGATCGGGCAGATCGAGCGCCACCATCAACCGATCCCTCATAACACATCCCCATTAACGGTACGCATCGAGCCCCACTGGTGGCACTGCGGGCACTGCCAGCGCATCTCCCGCACCTCGACCCCGCACTCCGCGCACACATAATCCTTCACCTGACGCCGCCACCGTTTCGCCCGTGCCACCAATCCCGCATCGACTTGACCGGCCGCCTCCTCTCCCGCGAGCGACAGCAGATGGAGGTCACCGCGCAGCGAGCTGGTGGTAAACCCGGTCGCATCGATCAGGCGGCGGACATCGTCATCGCACCCCGCCTTGTGCAACTGCTCCAGCCACAACAGCATCATCCCCTCATCGTGGCTATCACGCCAGATGCCGATCAGAAACGGCTCGCTCGCCGCCCGGTAGCGCGCATACTTCACCAGCAGGGGGATCGCCTGCTGCGCATGGTGGCGGCACTGTTGCCACAACCGGCGGAGCAGCGCCTCCACCTCCGGCCACGGCGCCTCCTGCTCCAGCAGCAGCTCCAGCCGCACCAAGTAGGCGGAGGCACACCCCTCATCCAGCGCAATCGCCTGATCGGCATACTCCATCGCCTTCTGCCGGTCGTGCTCCTCATGCCAGCAGCGCCGCGCCTCCTCGGCGTAGAGAAAGGCGCGATGGTCATGGGCATCCTCGCCACGCACCCGCTCGATCCGGCAAAGCAGCGCCTCCGCCTTCAGCCACTCCTTGCCCTGTTCTCGAATGCGCAGCGCCGCCTCCAGCGAGGGGAGATGGCCGGAATCGATCTCCAGCGCCTGCTCATACTGCCGCAGCGCGCGATCCAGCAGCCCACCGGTGTGGAAATCGCGCCCCAGCGCGTAGTGCGCCTCCAGCGCCTGCTCGGGCTGGATATCGGGGCGCGCCAACAGGTTCTGGTGGATCCGCACCGCGCGACCGATCTCGCCGCTGCCGCGAAACATCTCGCCCAGCGCCATATAGACATCGATGGCATCCGAGCGCAGCCGCGCCACCTGCACCATCTCCTGCAGCGCAAGATCCGCCTGATCGGAAAGTAAAAAGTTGATGCCACGCAGCAGCGGCATCACGCGCGCGTCGTCGTCGCGCTTGGGGGGCTCGTCGGCCGCGTCCAGCTCGTTCTGGCGCCACACCCACCACGAAATCGCCGCTACCAACAGTAGCAGCAGAGTCAGGATCACCGCTTGGGTCACAGCTCGTCTTGCAGGGGGATGTTGCGCAGATTCTCCACCTCGCTGCCGAGGCGGGCGTTCTCCTGTTCCAGTTCGGCGATCCGCTTTTTGTGCTTGTTTCGGGAAAAGGCCAGCGACAACACCCCACCGGCATAGCCGAGCACAAAGGCAACAAACACCGGAACATAGAGCGGGCTATGCCCCACACCGAGTCCGGTAAAGGCGATCGCGACCTCACCGGCATTGGCCATCGCAAAAATCGTCGCCACCGCCGTCAGCAGGGCAACCACCACCGCATTCACCCAGTTCACAGGCCGCCCGCTATGGCTGCATGGTCATCGGAATGCGAAACAACAGTGTCATCAACAACCCAGCGCAAAAAGTCCGTCCGTGGACTTTTTGCTTGGCGCCTTACGATTGCGGCGACACCCGCTCGCGCAGCGCCTTGCCGGGCTTGAAATGTGGCACCACCTTGGCTTCCACCTCCACCGTGGTGCCGAGGCGCGGGTTGCGCCCCTGACGGGCACGGCGCTGACGCAGGGTAAAGCTGCCGAACCCGCGCAGCTCCACCCCCTCGCCATTGGCCAACGAATCCACGATCGAATCCAGCACGGTGTTCACCAACAGTTCCGACTCCTTACGCGTCAAGCCGCCATGGGCTTCGGTAATCTTTGCGATCAACTCTGATTTGGTCATTTGTTCTCCCTTGCCATCAGTTTCTTTTGCAGCTCCAGCGCCAGCGCGGAGGGGGTGCTGTCCGCCGCCTGCGAAGAGCGGTAGTGGCGAATCGCATCGCGCTCTTCATCGCGCAACATCTGCCGCACCGACAGATCCACCTCCCGCTTCTTCTTGTTGACGCCGATGATCTTGGCCTCGACCTCGGCGCCGATCTCCAGAGCCTCCTGCTCCTTGGGCAGCTCGCGCTTGGAGAGCCTGCCGCGAACGCCATCAGCAACTTCAATCACATAGCCCCAGCCGGCGGCCTCCACCACCTTGCCCGAAACCCTACCGCCCTCTTTGGCTCCGGCAAGGAAAAGTGTGAACGGGTCATCCTGCAACTGCTTGATCCCCAACGAAACACGCTGGCGTTCCACATCCACGCCCAGCACCACGCACTCCACCTCCTGCCCCTTCTGATACTCCGCCAAGCAGGCATCGGCGTCCCCTTTCCAAGTGAGGTTGCCGATATGGACAAGGCCATCCAACTCCTTGGTCAACCCGACGAAAAAGCCGAATTCGGTGATGTTTTTCACCCGACCGGAGACCTTGCTGCCGACCGGATGCTCGTTCAGCCACGCCTGCCACGGGTTCTCCAGCACCTGCTTCAGGCTCAGGCGGATCCGCCGCTTGTCCGCATCGACATCCAGCACCGACAGATCGACCACATCCCCCTCCGCCAACACCGACGCGGGTTTCACATCACGGCGTGTCCAGCTCATCTCCGAGCTATGGATCAGGCCATCCACCCCCGGCTCCAACTCGACCACGGCGCCGTAATCGAGCAGCCGGCGCACGGTACCGGTCACCCGCATCCCGCTGCTGTAGGCGCCGGCGGCGTGCAGCCACGGATCCTCCAGCAGCGCCTTCATCGAGATCGACACCTTGCCGTTCTCCGCGTCGATCGACGCGATCTCGGCGGTGATGGGCTGCCCCGCCGTCAACACATCGGACGGATGGGCCAGACGACGCCAGGCGATATCGGAGACATGGAGCAGGGCATCCACCCCCCCAAGATCCACAAACGCCCCGTAATCGACCAGACGGCGCACGATCCCGGTCACCTTGTCGCCCACCTTGTGCTGCGCAAAAAACTGACGCCGCTTCTCCGCCAGCTCCGCCTCCATCGGGCGACGGCGTGACACCACCACATTCTCCGGCTTCCGGCTGGCGTCGAGCACCACCACCCGGCAATCGGTTCCCACCAGCGCATCCGCTTGCACATAGCGGCTGACATCCGCCTCCGAACGGGGCATGAACGCCGGAAGGCCACCGATGGTCACCCGGAAGCCGCCCTTGATTTCACTAACGATATGGGCATCCACCTCGCTACCGTCCGCCAGCGCCGCCTCGACCACCGTCCATTGATGCTGCTTGCGCGCATCCAGCACCGAGAGCTTGACCCCCTCCTGCCCGGTGACATCGGTCACCATCACCTCGACGGTATCGTTCAGCGCGGGAAGCGCCATCCCCACCGTGGCAAACTCCGAGGCGGGCACCGTCCCCTCCCCTTTGCCGCCGACATTGATGATGACCTGATCGCCATCGAAACCGACCACCACCCCATCGATCAACTGACCGCGATCGAGGGGAACGCTCTCCTGCAGCGAGGCCTCGAACAGCGCGCGAAAATCCTCGTCCGCGGGGATCTCCTCTTCGGGCGCATCATCGTCGGGGATGGCATCCACCTCTTCGACCTCATCGACGGGAGAGGGCGAAGCAGCCTGCTCCCGCGGCGATTCGGCGGCCTCGGCCTCCGGTGCCATCACCTCCTGTTCCACTGCCGGCTCGGCGGCGGTGGCATTGTGGTTGACGGCCTCCTCATCGGCCGCGGTTTGTTGTGGGGAAATTGTTGTCATGTTATTGTGTTACTACCATTTTTAATATCACAGCCGGCACATCCTGCACCCGCCATGTAGGTTAAATCGGCACTTCCTTGTACCAATTGCATTGACGGCAATACAGCGTCAACCGGAATCAACGCAACAGCTTGCGTCGCGCGAGCACCGCCAAGATGCGATCCACCACCTGATCCACCCGCAGTGTGGTTGAATCGATGGTGATGGCATCCGCGACCGCCAAGAGCGGCGCCGCGTCGCGGGCGGCGTCACGGGCATCGCGCGCCTGCAACTCCGCGTCCACCGCATCGAGCGACAGCGCATGGTCGCTACCCTTCAACTGCAACCAGCGCCGCCTGGCGCGCTCCCGCCGCGAGGCGGTGAGAAAGAACTTGGCCTGCGCCTCGGGCAGCACCACGCTGCCGATATCGCGCCCATCCATCACACAGCCATCCTTCGCCAGCGTCCGTTGCAGCGTCAATAATGCCTCTCGAACTTCGGGAAGCGCCGCCACCGCCGACGCCGCGGCGCCGGCATCCTCGCCACGCAGCGTAGAAGTGCAATCCCTGCCCGCAAACTGCACCACACCACCGGGCAACCACGCCAGTTGATCCCCCGCTTCGGCCAGCATCGCCGCCACCGCGGAGCCGTCGTCCAGCGCGATACCCAATGCTTGCGCCCGCCAGCCGGCGAAGCGGTAGAGCAGCCCGCTGTCCAGCACCGGCAGGCCGATCGCGTCGCCCACCAGCGCCGCCACCGTTCCCTTGCCCGAGCCGGAGGGGCCGTCGATGGCGACCTGCAGTCCGGGAACCGCCTTCATGCCTCCTGCCAGCGGAGCGACATTCCCAACTGCTGCCCCAGCGACACAAACGATGGAAACGAGGTGGCAATCGCCCCCGCGTTGTGGATGGCTATCGGCGCCTTGGCGCGCTGCGCCGCCACCGCCATCGCCATCGCGATGCGGTGATCGCCACAGGCATCCACGCTGCAACCGCCCGCAAGCGATCCGCCGGTAATGCGCACGCCGTCCGGCAGCTCTTCCACCCGCGCCCCGGCGGCGCCAAGCGCCGCCGCCATCACCGCGATGCGGTCGGACTCCTTCACCCGCAGCTCTTCCGCCCCCTCCAGCAGGAACTCCCCTTCGGAGAGGGCAGCGGCCGCGAACAGCAGCGGGAACTCGTCGATGGTGTCTGCGATATCGCGTGGCGGCACCTGCACCCCGTGTAGGCGGCTTCCCGTCACCACCAGATCGGCCACCGGCTCGCTGCCCACTTCACTGCGGTTATCCAGCGCAAGATCCGCCCCCATCGCCTGCAGCAGACGGCACCAGCCATCGCGGCGCGGATTGATTCCGACCGAAGGCAGCGCCACCTTCGAGCCATCGACCAGTGCCGCCGCCACCGCGAAAAAGGCGGCCGATGAGCTATCCGACGGGATCAGCACCGTCGAAGAGGGCGCCGTCAATCCGCCCGTCGGCTTCAGTGTAATCCAGCCATACTCCACCCCGACCGGCTGCCCGAACAGCGGCAGCATGCGCTCGGTATGGTCGCGGGTGGGGCGCGGTTCACGCACGCGGGTGGTGCCGTCGGCAAACAGCCCCGCCAGCAACACGCACGACTTCACCTGCGCGCTGGCCACCTTGGGCTCAAAATCGATCCCGCGCAGCGAACCGCCACGGATGGCCAGTGGAAGCCGGTTGCCGCCGTCGCGGCCATCGATATCCGCCCCCATGCGACGCACGGGATTGGCCACCCGCGCCATCGGCCGCTGATGCAGCGAGGCGTCGCCCACCAGCACCGAGTGGAACGGCTGCCCCGCCAGCACCCCCACCATCAGGCGGGCGCAGGTGCCGGCATTGCCCGCATCCAGCACCGACTCCGGCTCCTGCAACCCGTGCAGCCCCACGCCGTGTACCGTCAATTCGGTGCGCGCCTCGTTGTGCCAAGTGATGCGCACCCCCATGCGGGCAAAGACCGCCGCCGTCGCTAGGTTGTCTTCACCGGAGAGGAACCCTTGGATGTGGGTATCCCCTTCCGCCATCGCCGCCAGCATCACCGCGCGATGGGAGATCGATTTGTCGCCGGGGATGGTCACCCGACCTTGCAACGGCTCCTCGGCCGGCCCCGCAATCAACACCTTATTCACCCTTATCCCCCAAGCCTTTTTCCTGCAGCCAACGATCCCGTGCCTCCTTGGCGCGGGTGAAGAGGCGCGTCAGCTGTTCGCCGTCTCCCGCCTCCACCGCGCGGCGAATGGTATCCAACTCGCCGCGCAGCGCATCGATATTGGCCAGCAGCGCCTCCCGATTGGTGAGCGCGATGTCG
>WFMN01000021.1 GCA_015489095.1 Mariprofundaceae bacterium
AGGTGCTTCAGCAGTCCAACGGGAAGGGAGGGGAGTAGATCATGTCGTTATTCTCGATGTCTCCAGCAAACTGGGCGGTGTTGATGGACAACTACCTCTTTGCCCTCTACATGCCGCTGGCCGCAACCTTCTGGGCGGCGGTGCTCCATCTGGTCAACGGGAAATGGCGCTACGAGGTGCGCTTCTTGATGGCCTCATCGCGCGCGATGTTCCCGCTCGCCTTTGTGCTGCTGCTCATCATCCTCGCCAGCGGTTCGCACTGTTTCCGCTGGATGGGGGGGGAGACCTTCGGGCAGCCGCTCAACGGCTGGCACGATCCGCTCTTCTTCTCGTTGCGCCAGATCGTACTCTTTCTCGCCGTCTGGGCGTTCTGCAACCATTTTTTCAAGCTGCAGCGCAAGGAGTTCCCACACGCGCCGGAGGAGGATCGCCGCCGTTTCCGTAACTTCGCGCTGCTGGTTCCGTTCGTCTACTGCATCTACGGCACCATCACCGCTTGGGATATGGAGATGACGCAGATGCCGCGCTGGTGGAGCCCGATCTACGGCCCCTACCATTTCGAGAGCATGATGCGGGTCTTTCTGGCCTTCTTCATCGTTTCGCTCTATGTGCTGCGGCAGCGTGATGTGCTGAAGCGGCGTACCAACGACTATGTGTTCAACTACTGCGCGCAGATCATGCTGGCGTTGACCATCATCTGGACCTACGCCTTCTTTGTGCAGTATCTGGTAATGTGGTACGGCGATCTGCCGGAGGAGATCACCCGCTATCACAACATGATGGATGGCCCCAACTGGTTCCTCTTCTGGGCATTCTTCCTGCTCAACTCGTTCGTGCCGTTTTTGATGCTGATCTTCAGCGCCATGCGCCACTCACCGAGCTTGATGCTTTTCCCGTCGGTCAGCATCCTGATCGGCACCTTCCTTGAGCGTTATATGTGGATCATCAGCCCCTACGCCAAGGATATCGACCACACGCCGTTCTTGTCGTCATGGGTCGATGTGGCGATCACCCTTGTCATCTTCTTGACCGGCTTCTATCTCTGGCACCATCAGATGCGCAAGGATGGGCTCTACTGGGAGGGCGGCAGCGAAGAGGAAGAGGAGGCACGCGCGCTCGAACTGGAGGAGAAGGCCTACTTCGAGCACTGATGAAAAGGGCTTTTCCCTAGTCCGATCAAACGGCTCCCACTCGGGAGCCGTTTTTCGTTGGTGTAAGCGCTAGCGCGACTGGAGCTCCAGCGATTCGGAACAGTGCGGGCAGGATCGCCACTGCGGCAGCTCGGCGCTCTTCTCCAGATCGATGGTGATGGCGTTGTGGCAGACCGGGCATTCGCCATCGGCCTCCAGCCCTTCCGCCGTCCGCTTCCAGTTGCGGCTGGCCGCCACCACCCCGCCGATGAGGAACCCCGGCACCAGAATAAAATGGGCGATCGGGATCAGGATGCAGACCGCCGCGATCAGCCAGAAGAGCAGCAGGGTCTTCACCGCCCGCAGCTTGCACTCCTGCTCACTGAAGCGCTGCACGCGCATCGTGCCGTCGCACGATTCCCCGCTTTTCTGGCTCAATAGCCGAATCGGTTGTTGTTCAATCTCCGCCATCATTCTCTCCTTTCTGTTGTCGTTCACCCAAAATCATCTGCAACGGCCGCGCTTGTTGCATCAGCAGCGCCGGCAGGGCGATCGCCGGTAGTGGATGGATGGCCGATTCCGGGCAGCCGTCCACACAGAAGTTGCACCCGATACAGCGATCCGGCTGCAACTCTAGGATCTGTCTGGCACCGAAGCGACGCAGGCCGAGGGCATCGGTGGGGCAGATGGTAACACACTCCGCACAGGCGGTGCAGCGATCGTCGCACTGTACCGCGCCCAACGGCAGCAATGGCGAGGCGGGTACGGGGGTGAAGCTGGGTTGCAGCCGCTCCAGCGCACGCAGGAACAGGCGCTGGCGTAACGGGCGCGCCTGTTCCTCCTCCTCGCCCGGTTCCGCTGTTGGGGTGGGGCGATCGAGCTGCGCCACCGTGGCTGCCGCGCCGTAGGCGAGGGTCGGTAGCAACCGCCGAAAAAAGTGGCGGCGGGAGGATAGAGTACGATCATGGTTGTTGCTCGCCGTAGCAGGGGCGGCCGGTGCGCTATCAATCGCCACCACCACCTCCATGCCGCGACTGAGCGCCGCATATTGCGCTTCATCCTGCCGCAGTAGTTGCATCCCGAAGCGGCGCGGGCAGCGATCGCACGCGGCAAGTCCGTAGAGCGCCAGCTTGGCAATCCCTTCGGCGGCGATGGCGGCAAACAGCAGCGCATCCCAGCCGCCGTGGCAGGGGATGGTCACATCGTATCCCGCCCCCTGCGCTGCGCTGCACGCCACCCGCAGCACACGGGCACCCGCCGCGCTCCGTGTCGCCGCGCGTGCGACAATCGCCTCCGCATCCACACCTTGATCTTGCCACGCATCGCCGGGGCAGATGGCCACGCAGCCGTCGCAGGCTGTGCAGCGATCCCGCACCATGTGCGGCAAGGGGCTTTTCTCATCCCACACCAGAGCCTGCGCCGGGCAGATATCGACACAGCGCGTGCAGCCACGCTTGTCTAGCGGCTGGTTGAGGCAGCGCGAGGCATCGAGTTCGGGCAGGGCAGCCATGCTCGCAATCATGGCGTTTTTCCACTTTGACACAACCGCACACATCAATACTATTCTGTCCCGTAGTCTGAGAAGATCGCAAAAATGTGGGCTTTTTCTGCTTGTCGGAAGGCGAAAATTGCGATTTAATCTTCCTTATAAATCAACAACTTGCTGCGCAAGCCATTGATTTGCGCGGCCATCCATGGCCGCGATGACGACTTTTTGCGAAGTCGTCACACATAGTACAACGATAAATATACTAATACGGTGGAGGAAACACTATGAAAATTCGATTAAAAACAACTGTAGTTGCAGTGGCGATTAGCCTAGGGTCGATCACCCAGGCGACCGCTGGTGGCATCACCATCGCCGAGCATGGCGATTCCAAGCTGAAGGTGGAAGGGCTGGTCTTCACCGACCTGACCCGCGCCACCAGCAAAACCGATGGCGTGAGAAAAAAACGCAGCACTGGCGTCAATGTCAGCCGCACCTACCTGACCACCAAGTACAGCTTCAACAGCGACTG
>WFMN01000022.1 GCA_015489095.1 Mariprofundaceae bacterium
GCCGATGAGATGCTCGATTCCCGCTGGGCGGCGCAGGTAGGGGCGCGTGCGCGGGAACTGGCGGCGATCGTGCAAAGCGGCATCCTGCCGGAGGAAGCATCCGCGTGAACCCGCGACAGCTATCGCTGACATCGCTCTCCGAACCGGATGGCAGCACGGACAAGGCGCCGCTCGCCCACCGGATCCGGCCGCAGAGCTTGGACGAGGTGGTCGGCCAGCCCCATCTGACGGCGGAGGATAGCTGGTTTCGCGCCATGATCGCCCAGCAGCGCGCCATCTCCGCCATCTTCTGGGGGCCGCCGGGGGTGGGCAAGACCACCCTCGCCCACATCATGGCCAACGCCGCCACCCTACCGATGCAATACCTCTCCGCCGTCTCCGCCGGCAAAAAGGAGGTGCAGCAGGTGCTGGCGCAGGCCGCGGCCGACACCACCACCCACCTGCTGTTTCTCGACGAGATCCACCGCTTCAACAAGGCGCAGCAGGATGTGCTGCTGCCGGCGATCGAAAACGGCACCATCGTGCTGGTGGGAGCCACCACCGAAAACCCCTCGTTTTCGCTCAACAACGCCCTGTTGTCGCGCTGCCGGGTGGTGGTGTTGAAGCCACTGGATAGCGCCGCCATCACCACCATGCTGCAACGCGCCTGTGGTCAACTGCAGCAGGAACACCCCGATTTCGGTGTCGATTGCGCCACCCTGCAGTGGATCGCCGCCATCGCCGACGGCGACGGCCGCTACGCGCTCAACCTGCTGGAAGAGCTTGTCATCTCCGACCCGACACTGGCGTGGGATCGCGCGCAGGCGGAGCAGATCCTCAGCCGCAAGGCGGGCAGCTACGACCGCGATGGCGACTTCCACTACGACCTCATCTCCGCCCTGCACAAATCGGTGCGTGACTCCGATGCCGACGCCGCCTGCTACTGGCTGGCGCGGATGCTGGAGGCGGGCGAGCAGCCGCACTACCTGTTGCGCCGCCTGATCCGCATGGCCAGCGAGGATATCGGCCTGGCCGATCCGCGCGCCCTCACCGTCTGCCTCGACGCGCTGCGCATGTTCGACATGCTGGGCTCGCCCGAGG
This sequence comes from Mariprofundaceae bacterium, assembly GCA_015489095.1. GTDB lineage: Bacteria > Pseudomonadota > Zetaproteobacteria > Mariprofundales > J009 > S009-29. Next base: position 1,081 of record WFMN01000022.1, read on the forward strand.
GGGAGCAGGGGTTGTTCGAAGCGGCGATCTACCTCGCGCTGGCGCCCAAAAGCAACGCCACCTACATGGCGGAGAAGGCGGCGCGCAAACTGGCCAGGGTCACCCGCGACCGCGCCGTGCCGCTCCACCTGCGCAACGCTCCCACCCGCCTGATGAAGCAGCTCGGCCACGGCGCCGATTACCAGTACGCCCACGACGCGGACAACGCGGTGGTCAACCAGCCCCACTTCCCTGACGGCGTCGAACCGGCAACCCTCTACAAGCCCACCCAGCGCGGCTTCGAGCGCACCCTCGGCGAGCGCATCGCCTGGCTGGAACAGCAACGGAGCAAGCGATGATGGCTTTGCAGCAAGCCATCATCGCGGCCATGGACAGGTTCGGGGAAGGGATTCCCCTCCTACAGGCGGTAGGAGCGGTTTCCAACCGCGAACTTCCACGGACGGCTCTTTTGCGATGGGGTCAGACATGATCCGACAAATAGGCGCCGTGGCTATCGGCGGTGCGGCGGGCGCCGTTACGCGCTGGCTGATCGCCTCCACGGTGCAGCGACTGGCGGGAGGCTCCTTCCCTTGGGGGACGCTGGTGGTCAACGCCGCAGGCTCATTCGCGCTCGGATTTCTCTTTGTCTGGCTCTTGGAGCGCTCCAGCAGCGGCGAGCTGGTGCGCATGGCGATCACCGTCGGCTTCCTAGGCGCCTTTACCACCTTCTCCACCTACTCGCTGGAGTCGATCCGCCTGCTGCAATCAGGCGCCTTCGGCCTCGCGGCCGCCAATATCTTCGGCCAACTGCTGCTCTGCCTGCCGCTGACCTGGCTCGGGGTGCAACTGGCGAGAACGCTGTAGGCGCGTTACGCTTCGGCGCTATTTTCTAAACATAGGGGTCATTTTATCACCATGTCACGCAATTTTGTTTTCACCAGCGAATCGGTCTCGGAAGGCCATCCCGACAAGGTCGCCGACCGCATCTCGGATGGTGTGCTCGACGCCATTCTCACCCAGGATAAGCATGGCCGTGTCGCCTGCGAAACCATGGTCACCACCGGCATGGCGCTGGTTGCCGGAGAGATCACCACCTCCGCCGTCGTCGATTATCAGGATATCGTCCGTTCCGCGATCAAGGAGATCGGCTACAACTCGTCCGATATGGGCTTTGACTGGCAGTCGTGCGCGGTGCTGGTCAGCCTGGATAAACAGTCTCCCGACATCGCCCAGGGGGTGAACGAAGGCGAGGGGCTCGATCTCGATCAGGGCGCGGGCGATCAGGGGTTGATGTTCGGCTATGCCTGCAACGAAAACGCGGTGCTGATGCCGACGCCGATCCACCTCTCCCACCAACTGGTGGAAAAGCAGGCGGCGGTGCGCAAGGCGGGCACGCTCGATTTTCTCCGCCCCGATGCCAAATCGCAGGTCACCGTGCGCTACGAGGATAGCAAGCCGGTGGCGATCGACGCCGTGGTGCTCTCCACCCAGCACAACCCCGATGTCAGCCACGAACAGCTGTGCGAAAGCATCATGGAGGAGGTGATCAAGCCGGTGCTCGACCCCACCGGGCTGCTGCATGCCGATACCGCCTACCACATCAACCCCACCGGCCGTTTTGTCATCGGCGGACCGGTCGGCGACTGCGGCGTGACCGGACGCAAGATCATCGTCGATACCTACGGCGGCTTCGGCCACCACGGCGGCGGCGCCTTCTCCGGCAAGGATCCGACCAAGGTGGATCGCTCCGCCTGCTACATGATGCGCTATGTCGCCAAAAATATCGTTGCCGCAGGGCTGGCTGATCGCTGCGAGGTGCAGGTGGCCTACGCCATCGGCGTCGC
>WFMN01000023.1 GCA_015489095.1 Mariprofundaceae bacterium
CGACGAGATCGCCCACCCCCGCCGCCACCGCCTGCCTGCGGCTGCAACTGGCGCGGGGGGTGGGCGATCTCGTCGGGCGGCGGCTGTTGGACGCGGCGGGCTCCGCCGAGGCGCTGTGGCGCATGTCGCCCGCAGAGTGGCGCGCGATCGATGGCGTCGGCGAGAAGATGGTAGCAGCGCTGCAGGAGGCGGCGGCACGCGATCTTGCTCCGCTGTTGGCGCGATGCGCCAAGGCGGGGATCTTTCTGCTTGGCGTCGATGACGACGACTATCCACCGCAACTGGCGGCCTGTGACGACGCCCCGTTGCTGCTCTTCGGGCGCGGCAATCCGGCGGCGCTGACCACACCGCGCATGCTGGCGGTGGTCGGCGCGCGCCGCGCCAGCCGCGAGGGGATGGCGATTGCACGGCGCTGGGCCGAGGCGTGGTCGCGGCAGGGGGTCACCATCGTCAGCGGCATGGCGCCGGGGATCGACAGCGGCGCGCACGGCGGTTCGCTCAAGGGGGAAGCGCCCGGTATCGCGGTGCTCGGCTACGGCCTGTTGACCGCCAACGAACCGCAGCAGCGGCAGATCGCGGCGCTGTGCGACGGCGGCGGCTGCGTGGTGAGCGAGTTCCTGCCCACCGCACGGGCGCAGGCGGGGTTTTTCCCACGGCGCAACCGGGTGATTGCGGGGCTGGCGCAAGCGACGGTGGTGATCGAGGCGGCGCTGCGTTCCGGTTCGCTGATCACCGCCCGGCGCGCGCTCGGTTACGGCCGCGAGCTGTTCGCGGTGCCGGGCGGGGTGCTGGTCGATAGCCATCGCGGCTGCCATCAGCTGATCCAGCGCGGCGAGGCGCTGCTTACCGATAGCCCGCAGCAGGTGATGGAGGTGTTGGGGTGGCGGCAGACGGCGGAGGAGGGGGCGCGCAAGGCCGCGCCGTCCGATCCCGTCGAGGCGCAAATCTGCCGCCTTCTGGCCAGCGAGCCGCTCCACATCGACGCCATCGCCGAGTCCACCGGCTTGACCGTCACCCAACTTTCCCCAGCCTTGCTCGCCCTCGAAATGCGCGGGGTGATCGAACGCCTTCCCGGAAACCGTTACCTCCTCTCCCCCTGATTTGCCCACTGCCTGCGCGAAAAAACCAAACCGGAGTGTTCCCCCATCCATGAGTGCAGTTGTTGTCGTTGAGTCCCCGGCCAAGGCCAAAACCATCGAGAAGTATCTCGGCAAGGGGTACAAGGTGCTGGCCTCCTACGGCCATGTGCGCGCCTTCCCCAAGAAGGATGGGTCGGTCGATCCGGAAGCGAACTTCGCCATTACCTACGAGGTGATCCCGGACAAGAAGAAGCGGCTGGACGCCATCGCCAATGCGCTGAAGAGGGCCGATCGGCTGATTCTGGCCAGCGATCCCGATCGCGAGGGGGAGGCGATCGCTTGGCATGTGGCCGAGGTGATGCGCGAACGGGGGCTGCTGGAGGGCAAAACCGTGCAGCGGGTAACCTTCCACGAGATCACCAAGAAGGCGATCACCGCCGCGTTCGCCCATCCCGACACGATCAACAGCGATCTGGTCGATGCGCAGCAGGCGCGCAGCTCGCTCGATTATCTGGTCGGCTTCACCCTGTCGCCGCTCTTGTGGCGCAAGATCCGCAGTGGCCTCTCCGCCGGGCGGGTGCAGTCGGTCGCGTTGCGATTGATCTGCGAGCGTGAAGCGCATATCCGTGCGTTCAAGCCCAAGGAGTATTGGACCATCGAGGTCGGATGCCGGGGTGGGAAGGGGGGCTTCTCCGCCCGCCTGCACGCCGAAAACGGCAAGAAGCTCACTAAGTTCGCCGTCGCCAACGGCAAGGAGGCCAAGGCGATGGCCAAGCGGATTGAGCAGGCCGATTTCACGGTCGCCCGCGTTACCAAAAAGCAGGCCAAGCAGACCCCGCCGCCGCCGTTCATCACCTCGACCCTGCAGATGGAAGCGGCGCGCAAACTGGGCTTTACCGCCCGCAAGACGATGCAGCTGGCGCAGCGCCTCTACGAAGGGATCGAGGTGAATGGCGAGCTGACCGGTCTGATCACCTACATGCGTACCGACTCGGTGACGCTGTCGGACGACGCGCTCTCCGAGCTGCGCACGGTGATCGCTGAACGCTTCGGTGCCGATTATCTTCCCGATCGCGCCAGACGGTTCAAAACCAAGAGCAAAAACGCGCAGGAGGCGCATGAGGCGATCCGGCCGTCGTCGTCGGCGCGCACGCCGGAGTCGCTGAAAATGAGCCTAGACGGCGAGCAGTGGCGGCTCTACAACCTGATCTGGCAGCGTACCGTGGCCTGCCAGATGGCGGCGGCGATCCTCGATCAGGTCAGCGTCGATATCTGCGGCGACAACCTCACCCTGCGCGCCACCGGTTCTACCCTGCGCTTTGCCGGTTTTCGCAAGCTCTACACCGAAGGGCGCGACGACAACGGCAAGGAGGAGGGCGACCGCCTGCTGCCGCCGCTGGAGGAGGGCGAGGCGATCGCCATCGAAAGCTGCACCCCCAACCAGCACTTCACCGAGCCGAAGCCGCGCTTTTCCGAGGCGACGCTGGTCAAGGAGCTGGAGAGCCACGGCATCGGCCGCCCCTCTACCTACGCCTCGATCCTCAATGTGCTGCGCACCCGCGAGTATGTCGAGATGGAGCGCCGCCGGTTTGTCCCCACCGAGGTGGGGGAGTGGGTCAACAAGTTTCTGGTCGCCAATTTCGAGGATATCGTCAACCCCGGGTTCACCGCCGCCGTCGAGGACAAGCTCGATGCGGTGGCGCGGGGGGAGCAGGGGTGGCGGCCGCTGCTCGCCGAGTTCTGGCAGCCGTTCAAGGCCGATGTCGATAAGGCGGCGGGAGCGGAACGGCCGGTGGAAGCAACGGCGGAGCAGTGCCCGGAGTGCGGCAAGCCGCTGGCGATCAAGCTGGGGCGCTACGGCAAGTTTTACGCCTGCACCGGCTACCCCAAGTGCAAGTATTCGCGCCCGCTGGAGGGCGAGAGCAAGGCGCCGGCCGAGGTGGAGCTCTCCGATGAGAAGTGCGACAAATGCGGCGCGCCGATGGCGATCAAGCATGGGCGCTACGGCAAGTTCCTCGGCTGCTCCGCCTACCCCAAGTGCAAAAACATCCAGCCGCTGGAGAAGCCTAGGGATACCGGTATCACCTGCCCGGAGTGCGGCAAGGGCACCTTTCTGGAGAAAAAATCGCGCCGGGGTAAGGTGTTTTACTCCTGTTCCGGCTATCCCAAGTGCAAAAATGCCTTGTGGAACAAGCCGATCGACCGTCCCTGCCCCGAATGCGGTGCGCCGTTTGTCACCGAGAAGGTGACCAAGCGCAACGGCACCGAGCATCTCTGCGCCAGCGAGGGGTGCGGCTGGAAGGTGAAGGTCGAAACCGAGGAGATGGCATAGGAGAGAATCCGCTAGGAGAGAATCCGCCGCTTCTGCGCGCGGCACGCGGGGATGATCTGCCCGCCATCGCCGCCATGGCGGCTGAAGCACTGCCGGAGGCGTGGCCGCTGCCGGTAGTGGAGGGCGCCTTCGCACTGGAGCACCACCGCATGGTGGTAGCGCAACCAGCCGATGCGACCCTAGCCGGCTACTACCTCGCCAGCGTGGTGCAGACCGAGATTGAACTGCTGCAACTGGTGGTGGCACCCGCCTGCCGCCGACAAGGGATCGGCGGCAAACTGCTGGAACACCTGATTCGCCACGCCCCTGCCGGCGCCCACATCACACTGGAGGTGCGCGCCTCCAACCACGCCGCCATCGCCCTCTACCAGCACCACGGTTTCCGCCAGATTGCGACTAGGGTCGCCTACTACCGCCCCGCCAAACCCGGCCTCCCGCGCGAGGATGCGCTGGTGATGCAATATCGCGGACACGGGTAAGCCAAGCGGATGGATTCCGGGTCAAGCCCGGAATGACGGTTTACCGCGGAGGCGCGGAGGGATGTCGGGCAACCATACCGACGCCATCAACACCACGATCGCACCAGATACCGACCTGCACAACAGTGCGCATCCTTTCACTTTTCTCCGCGTCTCCGCGCCTCTGCGGTGAAAAATGATGAACCACGAAGACACAAAGAGACAAAGGGAAATGTCATGCCGGCGTAGGCCGGACGACATCCTTCTCCCCTCTGTGCCCTCCGTGCCTCTGTGGTGAGCATAATCCGTAGGAGCGGTTTCCAAACCGCGAATCTGCACCCGCCGTTCGGGGTCGGAGACCCCTCCTACACCTCCGTGGCTCTGTGGTGAAACACAAACAAAAGGGGCTGCCACTCGGC
>WFMN01000024.1 GCA_015489095.1 Mariprofundaceae bacterium
AGGTGGGATCGAGGCTGAAGCTGTTCGGGGAGCTGACCATGCGCCATCTGGCGCTGGCGCCGCGCATTCCGGTTGCCGGGGTGGATGGTTCCATTCCGTTTGCTCTTGGGCTGCGTGCGCTGACCGACGATGACGGGGTGACCCACATTCCATTGGCGATTCGGGGCACGCCGGCCAAGCCGGATGTCGATGTCGCCGAGATCATCAGTGAGGTAAAGAAAAACCTGTTCAACGGCCGGTTGGATGGCGGTTTTCATCACCTGTCGATCGATTTCATGGCGGGGCGGGCGATACTGACCCCGACGGGGGAGAAGCAGATGGAACGGTTGCTTCAGATGTTGGAGCAATCGTCCCGCGCAAGGGTGGATTTGCGGGGGTGCGTGGGAGAGCAGCCCGCCGCTTCCCCCTTGGGGGGCGGGCGGAGGTTGGCGGCGGCGCGGGTGCGCATGGTGACAAAGCTGTTGCAACGAAGGTTGCGGCGAAAGGTGAAGACCCGTGTAATCTACCCAGCCCTAACCGCGCCCTCGCCCGACATCGATGGCAAAAAGGATCGGGTGGAGGTGACGATCTACCCATCCTAGGTGATGGTTTGCGGTGTGGCAGCAGTTCAAAAAGCGGCCTCATCGCTCCGCGACGATCAAACCAATTGCGATAACAATGTTTTGGCCGGCACAATCATTGGCCGTTTCAGCTCGAAGATGTTGTGATCCACAAACGGCGCATCCATCGCTACCTGAAACCGATGCTCTACCCTGATCTGTTTCGCGAAAAGTTCGATCGCACTTGATAAAGGTTGATTCATTGAGGTTTTTACCTCGACGATAAACCATGGCTCACCATCCCTAGAAACCAGAAAGTCGACCTCCCGTTTCTCTTTGTCACGGATAAAAAATAGTCCATAATCCCCCAATCCCGTGTCCGTCCAGTAATGAACGGCCTTCAGCAGATGGGAGGCGATAAAGTTTTCATTCCGCGCGCCAATATCGGCGCATTGCGACCAGTCCCACAGGTAGTATTTTGGCTCTTTCAGTAGCGATCGCGTGATGTTTTTTGTCCACGGGCGAATGGCGTAGCAGTAGTACAAGGACTCCAGAATGGTCAGCCAACGCCGCACGGTATCCACCGAAACCCGCAGCTTTTTGGCCAAGCTGCTGTAGCTGGTGAGCTGACCCGCCTGATGCCTCAGCAGCAGTGCCAGCATCTCGATCTGCCCCAATCCCTGAACCTTGCTCAGCTCGCGGACATCCTCTTGCAACACTTGCTGCAACCGCAACCGGCTCCAGCGGTTGTAAAAACGGCGGTCCCGCTTGAGGTAGGGTTCGGGAAATCCGCCCCAAGTCAACAGCGCATCAAAATCGTCATCATCAATCCGCTGCGGCATCCGGATCTCGCGATGATCATCACCATCTGTCGCCCCAATCACCTCGGCCACCGAGAGAGGGTGGAGACGATAGTGAAAATAGCGTCCCATCAAGCTGTCGCCGCCTTTTTTGTAGATATCCAGTCGGGCGCTACCTGTGATGAGCAGGTGGCATTGGTCGTGATACCGGTCGTAGAATCCCTTGACCAGCGATTTCCATTTGGGAAATTTGTGGATCTCGTCCAGAACGATCAGCGGAGGGTCGGCGCGCAGTTGATCCAAGCCGATAGCTTGCGCGATGGCCTGACCGCCCTGCAAAAGCAGCTCGCGATCGTCAAAATCATCCCAGTTGAGATAGAAGGTCTCCCGTTCACCGCCAAGCAGCGAACAGGATAGGGTGGTTTTTCCCACCTGCCTCGGCCCTGAGAGCAACACCATTTGATGATGTGATGAGAAGTGGGAGGTAAGGGTGGATTTGTAGCCTCGTTCCATGTGGCTACTTTAACCGTATTCGTAAAATAGTCAAGACTAAAGTTGTATATCCCGTAAAACAGTCGGAAACAATCTCTTTGAAATCAACCGGTAGCTAGATCTATTGGTTCCTATTGCCGTCAGCGCAAGGCGCTACAGTTCTAAACTCTGGGTAATGTAAAAGAGCCATCCGGGATCAAATGGCGAACGCGCATCGAGCCCCCGTTCGCAGGTGTGGCGGGGGGCGTTAGATCGCGTTGCTGTCGGTTTCGCCGGTGCGGATGCGGACGGTGCGCTCCACCGGTAGCACGAAGACCTTGCCATCGCCCACTTTTCCGGTTTTGGCGGAGTCGATGATGGCGTCGATGGCTTCGTCCACCTGGCTTTCGTTGACCACCAGTTCGATCTTGATCTTCGGCAGAAAATCAACCACATATTCGGCACCGCGGTAGAGTTCGCTGTGCCCCTTCTGGCGGCCATGCCCCTTCACCTCGGTGATGGTCAGGCCGTGGATGTCGATCGCCTCCAGCGCATCTTTCACATCATCCAGTTTGAACGGTTTGATAATGGCCTCGATTTTTTTCATGGGTGTTCTCCTCCTATGTTGATCAGCCCCGCCAGCCGTGGGTGATGGGGTAGCGACGGTCGCGGCCGAAGGCGCGCGCCGTTACCTTCACGCCGGGGGGGGACTGGCAGCGCTTGTGTTCCGAGCCGCGCAACAGGGCGGCGACCCGTTCGACATCCTTACGCGCGAAGCCCGCTTGTGCAACGGCATCACAGCTTGCGTCGTGCTCAATCAACCGCTGCAGCATGGCATCGAGTTGATCGTATTCGGGAAGGGAGTCGGAATCTAACTGGTCGGGGCGCAGCTCGGCGGATGGTGGCTTGGTGATGGTGTTGGCCGGGATCCGCTCACGGTCGCGGTTGAGGTAGGCGGCCAAGGCATAGACCTGGGTTTTGTAGAGATCCTTGAGCGGCGCGAAGCCGCCCGCCATGTCGCCGTAGAGGGTGGCGTAGCCCACGGCCATTTCGCTCTTGTTGCCAGTGGTGAGCAGCATGCGGCCGGTCTTGTTGGCGATCGCCATCAGCAGCAGCCCGCGCATGCGCGCCTGAATGTTCTCCTCGGTGACATCGTCTCCTGTGCAGTTCCACTGCTGCCACAGCGGCCGCAGCATCGCCTCAACGGCGGCAACCCCCGCTTCGATGGGGAGGTCGATGGTGGCACAGCCGAGGTTGTCGGCCAGTTGCCTCGCATCGGCGATGGAGTGGTCGCTGGAGTAGCGCGAGGGGAGCAGCACCCCCAGCACATTGTCGGCGCCGATGGCGTCGCAGGCGATGGTGGCGCAGAGTGCCGAGTCGATGCCGCCGGAGAGCCCCAACACCACCTGTTGGCAGTGGTTGCGCCGCAGGTAGTCGCGCAGCCCGGTGACGATCGCCTGATGGAGTTGCGCCTCGGCGCACGGGATGGCGGCGATCTCGCCATGATGTTTCGCTGTCACCTGTTGGTTGACGGCGCGGAACATCGGGCAGCGGGCGCGCAGAGCGCCGTCTTCGTCGTGTAGGCAGGAGCCGCCGTCGAACACCAGCTCATCTTGGCCACCGACCGCGTTGATGTAGAGCAGCGGTGCCGCCATCTGCCGTGCGCGGCGCTGCAATAGCTGCTCCCGCTGCTGCTGTTTATCGACCTGGAACGGCGAGGCGTTGATGGCAACCAGCAGGTCGGGGTGGGCGCGCGCCATGGCTGCTGCGACATCGTCGTTCCAGATATCCTCGCAGATGGCGATCTGCAGCCGGATGCCCTGCCACGCAATTGGCTGCTGGTCACGGCTTCCGGGGACGAAATAGCGCCGTTCGTCGAACACCCCGTAGTTGGGCAGCGCCTGCTTGTGGTAACGGCCGATCAACTTCCCCTGCCACGCCAGCGAGGCGCAGTTGGTCAGTCCATGCTCCACGGTGGCGGGATGGCCGAACAGCAGGGCGATTGACCCGCTGTCGGCGATGAGTTGCGCTGCGGCTGCTTCCGCCGCAGCGATAAAATCGCGGCGCAGCAGCAGATCCTCCGGCGGGTAGCCGGTGACCATCAATTCGGGGAAGAGCAGTAGCTGGCACTGCTTCTTCTCCGCCTGCTGGATACAGCGCCGCGCTATCTCCATGTTGCCGCTGATGTCGCCCACGCGCGGCGCGCACTGCGCCATCATGATGTTGAAGGTTGTTGTCATCCCATCTTGAAGCTGTTGATCAGCTGCTCGGCGACCAGATGCCAGCCATCGACCAGCACGAACAGGATGATCTTGAACGGCAGCGAGATCATCACCGGCGGCAGCATCATCATGCCCATGCTCATCAGCACCGACGCCACCACCATATCGAGCACGATAAAGGGGATGTAGATCAGAAAGCCGATCTCGAAGGCGGTGTGCAGCTCGCTGATAACAAACGAGGGGATCACGATGTGGAAGGGGATATCCTTGGCATTGGCCGGTTTTTTCATTTTTGCGGCGTGGAGAAAGAGCAATAGGTCCTCTTCGCGCGTCTGGCGCAGCATGAACTCCATTAGCGGTTTCTTTGCCTTATCAAACGCTTGCGACTGGCTGATCTCATGGTTGAGATAGGGGGTGAGGGCGGTTTGGTCGATCTGGTTCCACACCGGCATCATGATGAAGAAGGTCATGAACAGCGACAGCCCGACCAGCACCTGCGCCGGCGGCGACTGCTGGGTGCCCAGCGCCTGCCGCAGAAAACCGAGGACGATCAGGATGCGGGTGAAGGAGGTCATCATGATCAGGATCGAGGGCGAGAGGGTGAGGATGGTCAGCATGGCGATGATCTTCAGGCCATTGAACCATTCGTCGGGGTCGCCCGATTCGCCCAGCGACAGCGAGATGGTGGGGATCTCCGCGGCGACGCCGGTGTGCGGCAGTAGCAGCAAGGCTAGCAGCAGCAACCATCTACTCATGGGGTGGGCTCTCGGTGTGGGGTGGTGGCCGGCGGAGACTTGCGTCGGGTCAATGTGGTGATGGCGTTGGGGGCGAGCCCCAGCAGCAGCCGCTCTCCGGCATACTCCACCTCTACCAACGAATGCTTGTTACCCAGCATGGTGCGCTGGCGGACACGGATGGTGCCGTGCAGATCGAGGTTGCTTCGCCCCTGCATCCAGCGCAGCAGCCACACCACCACCGCGAACAGCGCCAGCACCAGCGCCAGCGCGGTGACGGATTGCACCACCAAGTCGGTCATGTGGATTGACGATCAGCCGAGGGAGCGGATGCGTTCGCTGGCGGGCACCACCTCGATGATGCGCACCCCCAGCTTGCCCTCGATCGAGACCACCTCCCCCCGGGCGAAGATCAGGCCGTTGGCAAGGATATCGACCTCGGCGTTGGCATCCTTGTTGAGCTCGATCACCATGCCGCGATGGAGGCGGGCGACATTGTGCAGCGGCAGCGAGATGCGGGCGAGCTCGACGCTGACCTCCAGCGGCACATGCATGATCGCCTCGAGGTTGGGTTTGCTGGATGCGGTCTCTAGCGTGTCGTTGTTCGGGGTTTCTAGGTCGTCGCTCATGGCGTTGCTCCTTCGGTTGGGTCGATGGGATCGAGTAGTTCTGCCGCCAAGATTCCGTTTTGTTCACCGGGTCTGGCATGAAAAATCGGGGTTCGTTCCACGCACAGGATCGCGGGGTCGGACTCCAGCATGGTGAAGGGGAGGTAGTCGCCGCGCTTGATGGCGAGAAACTGCTCAATGGTCATGGTGCATGTTCCTAGGTCTAGTTGCAGTTCCACGGGAACGGTTTTCAGGCTCTCTTCCATCTGCGCGGTCCACTCTTCATCCTCGGCGATCGGTTCGTCGCTCACCGCCGCGCGCAGGGTCTCCATCATCGGTTCTAGGAACGCGCGCGGATAGTGGATTTCGATAAAGCCCTTGCCATCCTCTTCTGCCCACATTGCGCCGAACTCGACGGTGAAGCAGGCGTCGTTGGAACCGGCGACGGCGAGGAATTGCGGATCGGTGTCGATCTTGAACAGCTTAAACTCCATGCGCCGAACCGGCAGCCATAGCATCTCCAACTGGCGGATGATATGACCGGCGATGCGTTCCGAGAGCTTGCGTTCCACTGGCGACAGCGCGATCTCCTCATCGGATGCGGCGAGCACCTCGCCCTCGCCCCCCAGCATGGCATCGATAGTGGCGATCACCAGCTTCAGGTCGGCGCCGATCATCATCCGCCCCATGCCGATGACCTCAAAAGCGAAGAAGACCTGCTCGCGCTCGTCACGCACGATATCGCGATAGACCTTCTGCTGCATGTTTTCGAACTGGATGGTGACATCGCGTTGAAACAGGTCGGAGAACATATCCTTGATGTTTTCACCGAACCGTTCCTGCAGGTTGACAAACAGCGGATAGCGCTGGGGGCCGCCCTCGTCATCGGAGAGGAAGGTAAACGGCTCGACATGCTCCGGTTGCGGTAGTGGCCGCAGGGTGGAAAAGAGCGCCTCCGCGGTCTCCTCGGTATCGACCGTGGCCATCAACGCCTGGATCTCATCCTGATCTAGGATGGGACCGGAGGAGGCGCCCTGCACCGGTGGTTCCTGTTCGGGGGTATCCGTCATCGGCTACTGCGAGACGAACTCGGTAAAGTAGAGCCCTTTCACCGGCTTGCCGCCGATCAACTGGTTGATGCGGTAGAGCAACTCCTCTTTCAGTTTGTATTTGCCCTGCGGCTTGCGGATATCCTTGAACTCCTTGCTGCTGAGGTTGGTGATCACCAGATCGTTGATCTGGATCATGTGCGCCTCCACCTTGGCCTTATCCTCCTCGCTGCGCACCTCCAGCTTGATCTTGGCGCGCAAGAAGCGGGAGGTGTCGGGATCGGCGAGGTTGACGGTGATGTCGTCCAGATCGATGAAGATCGGGGGGGCGTCGGGATTCTCCTTGTCGGCCTCCGCTTCGGGCAGGGTGGTGTCCTCGGTTTGTGCCGGCGCCTTGGTGGCATCTCCGGGTTTGGCGCTGTCCAGTTGCATCACCTTCCAGGCGATAAAGCCGCCGACCGCCAGCACCAGCACCAGCAGCACCATGTTGATCAGTGGCAGGATCCCCCCTGCACCCTTCGCGCCTGCTTCTTCGTCAGCCATAATATGCTCTCCTTCGTTGTGTTGTAGTGGTGGTTACTGGTACACCACGATCTCCACCCGGCGGTTGAGGTTGCGCCCGAGCGGGGTGGCGTTGGTGGATACCGGTTTGGAGGGGCCGTAGCCGGCGATGGACATCCGGGCGGGGTTGACCCCCTCCTTCTCGAACAGATGCAACACTGCGGCGGCGCGGGCGAGGGTCAAACTCCATGGGTCGGGGTAGCGCGCGCTGGCCTCGGCGCTGTCGCGATTGGCGTGGCCGTTGATGGCGATCTTGCCCGGCGAGCTCACCAGCATCTTGGCCAACCGCTTTAGCGCCGCCTTGGTGTCGGGCTTGAGCTCGGCGGAGCCGGGGTCGAACAGGATCGCGTCGTCGATGCGCAGGTAGAGCTTGTTACGGACGATAATCCCTTTTACCTTGTGGGATAGCGCACTGTTGGCGAGGATGGCGTGGGCGTTTTGGCGCATCGCCAGCACCAGCTCCTTGGGGTCGGTCTTTTTGTTCAACTGTAGCGGCGGCTTGATATCCAATTCGGTGCCGGCGCCGGGGTTCATGATCGACACCGCGTTCTGGAAGAAGCTGGCGACATCCTTCAGTCCGGTCTGATCGAGCGAGGACATCGAGAGCAGCAGGATGAAGAAGGTGAGCATCAGGCTGACCAGATCGGCGAAGGTGGTCATCCACGCCTCGGGATCGGGGAGCACCTCCGGTTCGAGTTTCTTTCTGCGCTTGGCCATTGGTGATTACTGCGCCATGCCGATGGGGACGGGTGCGAACGTACCGCTGCCTTTTGATGTGGTGGCGTCCGGAGACTTGGCGGTACGGGCACCCTCGGCCTGGCTCTCGGTGGTTGGGCGGAAGGTGAGGGTGATATCGACCCGACGATCCAGTTCGGGATGGTGGGCGATGGGGTGTTGGTCACCCAAGCCCGCGACCACCATGCGACCGCGCGGAACCCCCCGGTCGGCCAAACGGAGAAAGACATTCATCGCCCTAGCGGCGGAGAGCTCCCAGTTGGAGGGGTAGAGCTTGTTGTTGATCGGGGCATCGTCGGTGTGTCCCTCGATCCGCACCTCGATCACCTCGGGGCGGCGAAACTGTTGCGCCAATTTGTCGATGAAGGGGAGCACCTTGGGATCGAGGGCGACTTCGCCGGGGGCGAAGGCGATATGCTCGGCGAAACGCACCATCACGCGGTTGTGTTCCAACGGAAGCACATGGACGCCATCCTTGCCGAGATCCTTGGCGATCTTGGTCAACGCCTTGGCGGTGCGCTTGGGGGCGGTTTTGCCCGGCATCACCTCCTTGGTCGGGATGCCCGGCCCCTCGCCTTTGGTGATGTTCATGCCCCTCGGCAGCGGGCTGAAGGTGCCCGCCAGCGAGCCCAGCGCGGCCAACCGCTTCTCATCGACGATCACCGCCATCGACACCAGCAGGATAAAAAAGGCCAGCATCTGCATCATCAGCTCGAGGAAGAGCCCCGCGCCCAGATCCTTGGGCGGTGGAACGGGAGCCGGTTTGGATTGGCGCTTAGCCATGGAGTGTCGCCTTGATGGTCAGCGGAATGAAGATCGCGCGATCAATCGAAGGATGAGATGCGCTCTTTGGGCGGCAGGAAGCCATGCAGTTTCTGCTCCATCACCCGGGGGTTCTCGCCCGCCACCAGCGACTGGATGCCGGTGAGGATGATCTCGTAGATCAGAATCTCATCCTTGCTGCGCGATTTCAGTTTGTTGGCCATCGGCATGAAGATGATGTTGGCCATCAGCGCGCCGTAAAAGGTGGTGAGCAGCGCGATCGACATCGAAGGACCGATCGAGGAGGGATCAGACATGTTTTGCAGCATCAGCACCAGACCGACCAAGGTACCGATCATCCCCATGGCGGGGGCGAAGGTGCCGAAGGCGGTGAACATATCGGCACCCTTCTGGTGGCGATCCTTCACCTTTTCGATTTCGTTGTAGAGGATATCTTCGATCTCCGACGGCTCCTGGCCGTCGATCGCCATCTGCAGCCCCTTCTTCATGAAGTCGCTTTCGACCTCGTCCACCTTGCTCTCCAGCGCGAGGATCCCCTCTTTGCGCACGATCTGCGCCAGCTCCACCAACTGGTTGATGACATCGGCGCCGGTGGGCAGCGCGTACAGAAAGTTTTTCATCGCCACGCCGATCACCTTCAGCACATCCCCCAACGGGTAGGCGATCAGCACCACGCCGACCGTGCCGCCGACCACGATGGCGATGGATGGCGGGTCGATGAAGCTGGCAATGCCGCCGCCGATGGCGAATGCAACGAGTCCAAACGCAGCCAGAAGGCCGATAACGGTTGCGATATCCACAGAAAACCTCCCCGAGTGAATGATAGCGAACAGTGGCTCCGCCAAGCCGACAGAGCATGAAGCTTGCCAATGCTTATCGTTTGCATGAGAAAAGCAATGGAATGAAGGGCGTTGTCGGCTTGCCGCGGTGCCGGTGCCTGTCCGGTTTCGGGGCGGCGTCGCGAGAAGAAGGGGGCGAAGTCGTCAATAATGAGCAGATCGCAAAAAGTCCGTCCATGGACTTTTTGCTTGACGGGAAGTGAAAAACGCGATTTTCACCTTCCTTACAAATCAACGACTTGCTGCGCAAGCCATTGATTTGCGCGGCCGTCCGTGGCCGCGATGACGACTTCTTGTGAAGCCGTCAATAATTCGACATGGTGCGATCATGTGGAGAGAATGCGCACCGTTTCTCTTTCCACATAGGAGGATTGCCGTTATCGAGACGAAGATGCGAGGTACAACGATCTGCTGCGTGCGTCGCGGTCGCCAGGTGGCCATCGCCGGTGACGGGCAGGTGACCCTGGGCGACACGGTGGTGAAGCATGGCGCCAAGAAGGTGCGGGAGATTCGCGGTCGTAAGATTCTGGCCGGGTTCGCCGGCTCCACCGCCGATGCCATGAACCTGTTTGAGCGCTTCGAGGCCAAGCTCGACGAGCACAGCGGTAGCCTGACCCGCGCGGCGGTGGGGCTCGCCAAGGCGTGGCGAACCGACCGGGTGTTGCGACGGCTGGAGGCGATGATGGTGGTCGCCGACGCGGAGCGCACGCTGATCATCTCCGGCAATGGCGATGTGTTGGAACCGGACGAGGGGGTGGCGGCGATCGGTTCCGGCGGCGCCTACGCCAAGTCGGCGGCGACGGCGCTGCTGCGTCACAGCGATCTGGATGCGGAGCGTGTGGTGCGCGAGGCGATGACCATCGCCGCCGAAACCTGCATCTACACCAACCAGCAGTTTACCGTCTGCCTGCTTGATGGCAACGGCTCCGAGGGGGAGGGGGAATGAACAAGGTGATGACCCCGCGGGAGATTGTTTCCGAACTCGATCGCTTCATCGTCGGTCAGCACGACGCCAAGCGGGCGGTGGCGATCGCGTTGCGCAACCGTTGGCGGCGCCGTCAGGTGGCGCAGCCGCTGCGTGACGAGATCACCCCCAAAAACATCCTGATGATCGGCCCGACCGGGGTGGGCAAGACCGAGATCGCCCGCCGGCTGGCACGGTTGGCGCGGGCGCCGTTCATCAAGGTGGAGGCGACCAAGTACACCGAGGTGGGCTATGTCGGTCGTGATGTGGAGTCGATCATCCGCGATCTGGTCGATCAGGCGGTGGCAATGGTGAAGGAGGAGCATGTGACGCGGGTGCGGGCGCGCGCCGAAACGCTGGGCGAGGAGCGCCTGCTCGATATCCTCATTCCGCATCCGGTCGATCACGCCGAGGGGCCGCAGTCGGTTGCGCGCACCCCAGCGCAGGAGGCAACGCGCGAGAAGATGCGCGCCAAGCTGCGCGCCGGCGAGCTGGATGACCGGCAGGTGAGCGTGGATGTGCCGCCCTCCATGACGCTGCCGTCATTTCAGGTGTTCTCCCCACAGGGGGGCGGTGAGGAGTTGGGGGGCAATATCCGCGATGTGCTGGGCGGACTGATCGGCGGCGGCAAGTCCAAAAGCAAGCGGATGCGGGTGGCCGATGCGCGCAAGGTGCTGATTCAACAGGAGGCGGACAAGCTGATCGACGACGATCAGGTGAAGGAGGAGGCGATCGCCCGCAGTGAAAACTTCGGGATCGTGTTTATCGATGAGATGGACAAGATCTGCCACCGCGAGGGGGCGCATGGTGATGTGTCGCGCGAGGGGGTGCAGCGTGACCTGCTGCCGCTGGTGGAGGGCGCCAGCGTCAATACCCGCCACGGCATGGTGCATACCGACCATATCCTGTTTATCGCCGCCGGGGCGTTTCATCTCTCCAAGCCGTCGGATCTGATTCCCGAGATGCAGGGGCGCTTTCCACTGCGGGTAACGCTCGATGCGCTGACGGAACAGGACTTTCGGCGCATTTTGGTGGAGCCGGAATCGTCGCTCTGCAAGCAGTATAGCGCGTTGCTGGCGACCGAGGGGGTGACCTTGACCTTCGCCGACGACGGGGTGGATGCACTGGCGGCGACGGCGGTGAAGGTGAACGCGAAGAATGAGAACATCGGTGCCCGCAGGCTGCATACCTTGATGGAGCGGGTGCTGGAAGCGGTAAGTTTTGATGCCCCCGACCGACCAGATCACGAGAAACAGGTGGTGGTGGATGCCGCCTTCGTGCGTGCAAATCTGGAGGATGTGGCGGAAGATACCGATCTTAGTCGGTATATTCTTTGAGCGCCTTTGCTGAAAGTTGGCATCGCGGCCATGGAC